>NZ_VUNS01000027.1 GCF_009695545.1 Victivallis lenta
GTGCTCGTCTCAAGAGACCATGCCCGACACTGCGTGTCGTGCTCGTCTCAAGAGACCATGCCCGACACTGCGTGTCGTGCTCGTCTCAAGAGACCATGCCCGACACTGCGTGTCGTGCTCGTCTCAAAAGACCATGCCCGACACTGTGTGTCGTGCTCGTCTCCGGTGTTCCGTGCGGCTCCGCCGTACTTGCACCTTCGAGAAAGGCATTGTTAATATTTTGATGATATTATTATACCGGAGATACGCTTTTTCCGGAATGGCCGAAACGGACAAAAACATATCTTTTCCGGTATAACGGCCTTGACTTCTCCGCTTTGCGGGTTATGTTCCGGAAAAGGAGGCGAAATCATGCCGCTTTCCCATTTCGAAGAGCTCGGACTGCTTTCGCTCTGCGGGCAGGTCGATTTGAAATTCGTCAATTTTTTTTACGGAACGAACCCCGGATCCTGGAAAAGCCGTTTCCCGTACAACCGGCTCCTGTTCATTCTCGAGTCGGATGGCGCGAGCACCTTCGGGGACGGCATCCGCAGCTGCCGCGCGGAACGCGGCAGCTGGTTTCTGCTTCCGCCGTTTCAGGAGATCACGCACGACCACAATGAGACGATGCTCCATTTGTCGATCCACTTCCGGCTGACGGTCTGCGGCGGCTTTGAGCTGCTTTCCGGCAGACATGCGTTTTTCTGCGGCCGGGACCCGGTGCTCGTCAACGGCGTCATTTCGGAAATCCGGGAAAAGGATGCGCTGCGGCTGGCTTCCGGATTGTGCGCCTGGTGCTGGACGGTTCTTCACCGGGTCATGCCGCAGGTCTCCTCTTCCGCGGTTCCGGCGCTGTATGCGAATCCGGCCTATGCGGAATTGTTTGATTTTTTCTGGAAACACGCCACGGCCGCGACGCGGGTCGGCGACATGGCCGCTTTTCTCAGGATGGCCCCGGAGTCGTTCGTCAAGAAATTCACCCGCGACACCGGAATCTCGCCCGGAAAATTCCTCAACCGCATCGTGGCCGCCCATGCGATGACCATGCTCTCCGGAGACCGGCGCTCGATCAAGGAGATCGCCGCCGCGCTCGAATTCTGCAACGAATTTTATTTCTCGCGTTTTTTCCGGCGCGAAAGCGGCATGTCGCCGCGGGAATTCCGGAAACGTTTTCTTCCGGCCGCGTTTCCGGAATTCCCGCGGCCGTGAAGGTTTCCGGCGGAGCGTGAGGCGGGTGCTCGCGTTCCGCGGAGGAGGCCTGCGGCAGAATTCAGAAGGGGGCATCGCTCCCCGGCGGCCGGCGTGTCTGTTCCGTATTCAATAAAAAAACCTTCCCGGCGGGAAACGCCGGGAAGGCCGGGCAGGCGGAACCGTATTACGCGGTGCAGGTCACATAATAGCGGGCAAGGATATAAGCCGATGCCAGCACCATGCTGCCGAGCGTCACCGGGACGCCGTATTTCAGGAAATCCATGAATCCGACCTGATGCCCGTTCTTCTCGGCGATGCCGACGGTGACCAGGTTCGCCGCCGCGCCGACCAGCGATGCGTTGCCGCCGAGACAGACCGCCAGCGCCAGCCCCCACCAGAGCAGATTCCGGCACTCCATGCTGTGGTTGAAGGCCGGAGTGCTGCTGATGAAGGCGGCCACGACCGTCACCATCGCGGCGGTGAACGACACGTTGTTCATCACGGCCGCGGCGAGGGCGCTGACCCACATGATGACCAGCACCACGACCGGCACCGGCCAGCCGTCCATCAGCGACATGAGGCCGCCGATCTTTTCCATGAGTCCGCAGTATTCCGCGCCGCAGACGAGAATGAAGAGCGCCATGAAGAAGAAGAGCGTACTCCACTCGATCTTTTCGAGCGCATGATCCACATCGACCTTGCAGATGAGGAGCGCGAGCGTCGCTCCGGCCATGGCGACCACGCAGGGCTGGAGCCCCAGCGCGCCGTGGACCAGAAAGCCGAAGATCGTCAGCACCATGACGATTCCGCCGCGGCGCAGGTTGCTCCAGTCGGTGATCGCCGCGCGTTCGTCGAGCTCCATGATGAGCGCGCGCTTTTCGACGGTCACATGCATGCGCTTCGAGTAATAAACCCAGAGGCAGATGCAGTAGATGGCCATCACGACGATGATGAACGGAGCGAGGTTGATGAGGAAGTCCGCGAAGTTCAGCCCCGCGATCGACCCGATGATCAGGTTCGGCGGGTCGCCGATCAGCGTTGCGGTTCCGCCGATGTTCGAGGCCATGGTTTCGGCCATCAGGAACGGAATCGGCGGTACGCCGAGCTCGTTGCAGACCAGCAGCGTGACCGGCGCGACGAGCAGGATCGTCGTCACGTTGTCGAGGAAGGCCGACAGGAACGCCGTCGCCAGGACCAGCAGGATCATCGTGCGGATCGGCAGCCCCCTGGCCACCTTTGCGCAGCGGATCGCGACGTACTGAAAGAGCCCGGTCCCTGAGAGCAGGTTCACGAGCAGCATCATGCCGGCCAGCGTGAACACCACGTCGAAGTTCGAATAGCGCGAAAACGTGTCGAGTTTGTCGTAGAGCTCGGCGTTGCGCACCATCGCCTTGCGGCCGGTCACGGCCGACATGGCCTGTTCGGTCTGTGCCAGCGCATCGGCGCGCTCCTCCTGAAGCAGCGCCCGGCCGGCGTCGGTTTCGGCGGGGATGCCGTTTTCCGCGGCCACGCTTTCAGCGGCCGGAGCCGGTTCCGCGGAGCTGTGGCCCGGTCCCGGCAGGATGACGAGCAGCATCAGCATGGCGCCGAGCAGGGCGGCGACGGTTTTGTGAACTTTCTCCGAGGCGATGAGGACGTAGGTTCCGACGAACACGACCGTCCCGATCCAAAAAATAAGAGTCGAGTATTCCATGATATGCCGCATTTACCCGCGAAGGACTTTTTTAACGATGTGTTTGACCATGATTTCTCCGACATATTTGCGGTTCGCATCGACGACGAAGCAGGTGCGGACGCCTTTTTTCACCATTTTGACGGTGAACTGGATCAGCGGAGTCTCCGGGTGGGCCGTGAGCGACGGGTTGCGCATGTAATCGCGCACCACGTGCTGATTCTCCTCCTGGAAAATCCGGTTGAACGGCTCGAAGCTGGTCAGGAAGTCGAGATTGTCCATCCGGAAGATGTATTCGGGGATGAAGCTTTTCAGGATGTCCATCGCGGTCAGCTCGCCGACCAGCCGGTCGTTTTCGTCGAGCACCGGAATCGTCGTATGATCGTCGCGGCTGAAGAGGTCCAGCGCGGCCGAGAGCGTGTCGTTCTCGCGCAGATAGCTCCCGCAGGAGATCATGACATCCTCGGCGACGAGGTTGCTGCGGACGGTCACGTTGGCCTTGCGCAGCGTCTCCATGAACTCGGACGCGTTTTTCGCTCCGCAGAGCTTTTCGAGGTTGTCGCCGGCGGCGAGGTAGCGCATCATGGCGGCGAGCGACTTCAGGTAGAGATCGCTGGTGTCCGGCGAGATGAGCGACATGAGGACCAGTTTGCACGGGGCGACGTCGGCCTCCTTGAAATGGACCGGCTTCGGGAGCACCCCGACGATGATGTAAAGGTCATCGAATTCCGGATCACGCAGGTGCGGCATCGCACACCCCTCGTACGGGATCTGCAATGTGTCCTCGCGTTCGATCATGCCGGAGACGATCTTGTCGACGTCGAGCGGGATATCGAGAACCGCCTGCGCCTTTTTCAGCATTTCCGCATAGATTCCGGAACGGCTGACGCCGCTGACGTTCGTAAAGATCAGCTCTTCATTCAGAATGGATACCAGCTTCATCTTTGAGCACCTTCCACGATTAAAGGTTGAAAGGGGGGACGGTGCCCCCCTCGATAATTACATGCGTTCCACCACTGCTTCGGCGAAGCCCGAGCAGCCGACTTCGGTCGCGCCGTCCATGAGGCGCGCAAAGTCGTAGGTGACGACGCGGTCGGTGATCGCCCGCTCGATGCCGCGGCTGACCAGGTCGGCCGCTTCGGTCCAGCCGAGATGCCGCAGGAGCATTTCGCCGGAGAGCGCGAGCGAGCTCGGATTGACCTTGTCGAGCCCGGCGTATTTGGGCGCGGTGCCGTGGGTTGCTTCGAAGAGCGCGTGCCCGGTCGTATAGTTGATGTTCGCTCCGGGGGCGATGCCGATGCCGCCGACGCAGGCCGCGAGGGCGTCCGACACATAGTCGCCGTTCAGATTCATCGTCGCGATGACGTCGTATTCGTCGGGACGGGTCAGGATCTGCTGCAGGAATGCGTCGCAGATGCAGTCCTTGACGAGGATCTGCCCTTCCGGCGCCTTCCAGTCGCAGTCGGCGGCGACGGCCGCCCTGCCGGCGTATTCGCGCCGGACGAGGTCGTATCCCCAGTTCTTGAAGCCTCCCTCGGTGAACTTCATGATGTTGCCCTTGTGGACGAGGGTCACGCTGCGGCGGTTGTTCGCGATCGCGTAATCCAGCGCGGCGCGGATCAGCCGCTCGCTGCCTTCGACCGACACCGGCTTGATGCCGATGCTCGAGCTTTCGGGGAAGCGGATTTTTTTGACGCCCATCTCGTTCTGAAGGAATTCGATGACTTTCTTCACCTCGGGCGTTCCGGCGTTCCACTCGATGCCGGCGTAGATGTCTTCGGTATTTTCGCGAAAGACGACCATGTCGGTCTTCTCCGGATGCTTCACGGGGGATGGGACGCCGTTGAAGTAGCGGACCGGGCGGAGGCAGACGTAGAGGTCGAGCTCCTGCCGCAGAGCGACGTTCAGCGAACGGATTCCGCCGCCGACCGGCGTGGTCAGCGGTCCCTTGATGGCGATCAGGTATTCGCGGATCGCATCGACGGTTTCGCCGGGAAGCCAGAGCTCTTCACCGTAAACCCGGTTGGCTTTTTCACCGGCGAACAGCTCCATCCAGGCGATCTGCCGCCTGCCGCCGTAGGCCTTTTCGACCGCGCGGTTCCAGATCCGCATCGAGGCGGCGGTGATGTCGGGACCGATGCCGTCGCCCTCGATGAAGCCGATGATCGGACGATCCGGAACCTGAAGCTTTCCCGACGCATCGGCGGTCACGCGCTCGCCTGCCGGAACCTTGATCATTTTATATGCCATGTATGTCTCCTGGTTGACTGTTTTTTTGCAGATAACGACACTGCATACTATACAGCCGGAGCCGTCCGTCTGCAAGCAGGGGGCGTTACGAATCTCCGAACTTTTAACCGGATTCGAAATCCGCGCTTGCAATTTATCCTCCGTTGCGGTATGATATGAGAAATGAACCAGAAACACCTGTTCCGGAGGAGTGACGCTTATGAAATTTCGCAATTGGTTCCTGTCGTTCGCCGTACTGGCCGGGCTGGCCGCAACTGCGGCGGAAGCCGTCCCGGAGCCGGAAAAGACGCCGGCAGCCGAAGCGGGGGCAAGCGCGCCGGCGCTCGAGCTGCCGCCGCGGATCGGGCTCTTCATGAAGAGCAGCGACCCGGACGACGGTACGCACGGGACGGTCGGCGTCAGCCTGACCGGGGTTCCGGCGGGACAATATTTCGGCGGCCTCCAGCTCGGCTTTTTCGGTGAAAATTTTGAATTCCACAACTCTTACGGCATCTGGGCCGGGTGGTACGGGGAGATGCAGCGGCAGAAGGGGCTGCAGTTCGCCTTCACAAACGTCGCATGGAAATATGCGACTGGCCAGTTCGCGCTGGGCGGGAACTTCGCGGAGCTCTGCGAGGGCGTGCAGGCGGCGGGGTTGGTCAACAGCGCGCCGGAGCTGGCCGGAACGCAACTGGCCGGTTTCGGAAACATGGCCGGAACGGCGAACGGGTTTCAGTTGGCCGCGCTGTTGAATCAGGCCGAATACGGCAGCGGCGTGCAGCTGGCATTGTTCAACGTGACGGGCGCTGCGCCGGAGGACCCGATGCGGGAGCCGGCGGGGCAGCGTCCCGGCTTCGTCGTTCAGGTCGGGCTGGAGAATTACAGCGTCGACCGGAAGGTGTTCCAGCTCGGATTGTACAACATCAAAACCGAGCCGGGGTTCCAGATCGGGCTGCTGAACCGTTCCACGACGGGCTGGATCAGCTGGCTTCCGTTCATCAACTGGTAGGATGAAGCGGCAGTCCGCCGCCCTGTTCCGGCGGGATAGCTCTCCCTGCTCCCGGGCTGCGGGCTGGGGCGTTCTGCTCAGGAGAGGAGTAAAAACTCCCGGGGCATACTGCGAGCCTTGCAGCGTTCCGCTGCGGAGGGGGGGGGGAGCAGCCGAAACGCGGAGTCCCGCGCCCTTGAAAATTCCGCCGGAGCCGGGTCGCTCGGAACTCCGGGCCGCTGCGGTTTTCCGGGCCGGGAGGCTTATTCCGTCCGGGCCGGATGTTTGTTCAGGCTTCGTGCGCCGAGCCCGGCGAATACGGCGGCGAGCCCCCAGAGCAGGACCGCCGCCCACAGCGCCTTCTCGTATGCCAGCACGCCGCAAAGCGCCCAGACCGCGCCGCGCGCAAAGAATTTGACCGGCGGCCTGCCGCGGCCGACGGTGTTGGAGAGGATCAGGCCCGCTGCGATCAGCACGACGAGCAGAATGTCGAATTGTTCCCGGTTCAAAGCTGGACTCCTTTTCGCAATTCACCGTCAGGCGTTCAACTGAGCGGCGATTTCCGCTTCGTCGCCGGTCGGGGTGAAGCCGGTGATGGTCCAGCTTTCATCCTGGCAGGCGCAGGCGCCGGGCTCGACGGGGGCGAGCGGCCCGAGCGATTCGATTTCGAGAAAACCGGGCATCGTGAAGAATTCGGCGTTGCAGCCGCCGTCCGGATAGACGGCGCCGGGTTCGTACCCGAAGCGTTTCCGGAAAAGTTCGCCGCCGAGCGCGTAGGCGGCCCAGCCCGCTTTGACCAGCGCGCCGAATTTCTGCTTCGAACCGTAACGGTCATCCTGCCGCATCCGGATGAAACGGTCGCCCCAGGTGAAGCGCGGGTCGGCCATTTTCGTGAACTGCCACAGCACGAGCGGGCGCGCATAGTCGAACGACTCCCCGGCCTCTTTGCCGTGCGGAACATACGGTTCCTGCGGCACGATCAGTTCTCCGCCCGGCGCCATGACCGTAAGACACCAGGGAGAAAATGCGGCCGCCCACGGATTCCCGTTGTAAATCCGGTGATGCAGCCGGACCTCCGTGCCGGTCGCGGCCAGCTCGATATCGATCTCCTTGCGGAGTCCGGTCGTCGCTTCTTCGGCACAGGAGAGGCGCAGGATTTTCCCGTCCCACGCATATTCGACCGGTTCAGTATCCGGATAGTAGGTGCGCGGCCAGACTTCGGGCGCGTGCCAGAGGCGGTGGCCTCCATAACTCCGCCATTCGTCCTGCCGGACATCGGCCATTTCGTCATCGAAATTCTTCATGAAGTTCGCGCCGCCGCTGCGGCGGTAGGCGAGAATGCGCGGCCCGAGCCCCGTCGATATGACAAGCTCGGCGTCGCCGTTGGCGAGCCGCAGACAGTGATCCCACCCCCGGTAGCTGATTGTTTCGAGTTCCATCCTGATTTCCTCCCGATATTTTCTATTGTACACGCTGCGAACCGAAAAAGCAACCCGCAAAGTCAGCGGAAATCAAAGAACTTTGCAGGTTGCCGGGGAAAGTGACGGCTTTCACATTTTCCGTGTCAAAACTGCCGTCCCGGCGGGTTGAAACCGCACGGCCGCACCGTATGTTAAAAGCGGAACGGAAAAACAGGCAAACGGAAAGGAACGGATCATGGCGGATTTCAGCGGCTTCTCCCACGGAATGGGCATCGGCGGATGGCTCACGAACTACAAACGGTTCAACGTCCTGCCGGACGAGTGGAAGACCCGGTTGTCGCCGGGTGACTTCGAGCATTTCGCGACTTACATCACGCGGCGCGACATCGATTACATCGCGTCTCTCGGCATGGATCATATCCGCCTCGGCTTCGACCAGGTCGTCCTCGAAGCCGGGCCCGGCGAGTATCGCGGGGAGATCTGGGAGCACATCGACCGGTTCTGCGACTGGTGCCGGGCGGCCGGCGTCAATATCGTCCTGAATCTGCATAAGGCGGTCGGGAACTACTGCGATATCCCGTCCGCAGTCACGCTGATGGAGAGCCCGGAGCTGCAGGAGCGCTTCATCGCCGTCTGGGTCGCGTTCGAAAAACGTTACTCCGGGCGCCCGGAGATCGTGTTCGAACTGCTGAACGAGGTGAACGAGACGCGGGAGTCGGATATCGAAAACTGGAACCGTCTCGCCGCCCGGACGATCCGGGCGATCCGGGAGCTGAATCCGTCGCGCCGCATCGTGATCGGCGGAACCTGCGCCAACAGCTGCGACCGGCTGCGGTTCCTGCCGGAATTCGATGACAACGTCATCTACACCTGGCATTTCTATTTCCCGTACGAATTCACGCATCAGCAGGGCGTCCTGCAGTCGGCCCCGCTCTGTTACAACCGGAGGATGCCGTATCCGGGCGACATTGAAATCTACCGCGACTTCAGGCGTTTCGTGTACCGGGATGAGAATCCGTATCCGGACGACGGCCGCATGGATTCAAATGTCCTGCGGCGTGCGATGGCCCCCGCCTTCGAATACCAGGCAGCCCATCCCGGCCGGACGGTCTGGTGCGGGGAGTTCGGCACCATTCGCCACTGTCCGCTGGAATGGCGGGAAAATTATATGCGGGATGTGATCTCGCTGCTGCTTGAGCACCGCACTCCCTACTGCGTCTGGAACTACCTCTCGACACCGAACGACGGCAACCGGTTCAGCCTGGTCGACGACGACCGCCGGGAAATTCTGAGCCCCCGCCTCGCCGCCGTCATCCGGGGAGAGATTACCGCCTGACCGGGAATCGCCCCCGTCAGCGGACGGACCGGCTGCGGGCCGGGCGTCCGAGAAAGACGGAAACAAGGAGAAAGACGCCGAGCAGATACGGGTAACCGAGGTATCGGATGACTTCGAGCGGAGAGACGGCCAGCCCCGTCGCGCCCGCCGCGCCGATGGCGGTCAGGATCTGGGCGCCGTACGGCAGCATGCCCTGTACGATGCAGCTGGCGCTGTCGAGGATGCTGGCGCTGCGTGCGGCCGGGATGCCGTACCGTTTCGAAATATCGCGGGCGATGGGGCCGGTGATGACGATCGCAACCGTATTGTTGGCGGTGAAACAGTTTACGACGCCGACCAGGAGGAAGATGCCGAATTCGCCTCCGCGCCGCCCCCGGATGTGCGTCTCGATGGTTTTGAGCAGATAGGCGATGCCGCCGTTGTAGCGGATGACCTTCAGGAGTCCGCCGGCCAGCAGCGCGACGATCAGCGTTTCGGACATCGAAAGGGTGCCGGAACCGAGTGCGCCGAGGAATCCCCACAGGTCGAAACTCCCGTTGGCCATGCCGATGACCCCGGCGAAGGCGGTTCCGAGAATCAGGACGGCCATGACGTTGAGTCCGCAGAGCGCGAGGACCAGTACGCTGATATACGGCAGCATGGCGAAAAACGCTCCCCAGCCGGCGCTGCCGACCGCACGGTCCGGGTGGACCGCCGGACTCAGGAGCAGGTAGAGCAGCACGGTAGCGGCCGCCGCGGGAATCGCGATTTTCAGGTTCGCCTGGAATTTCCGGTGCATTTCGACGCCCTGGGTCCGGGTCGCCGCGATGGTGGTGTCGGAGATCATCGAGAGGTTGTCTCCGAACATTGCGCCGCCGACGATCGCGCCGAGGCAGAAACCGGGCGGGACGGCGAGGGTTTCGGAGAGCCCCGCCCCGATCGAGCCGAGCGCGGCGATCGTGCCGACCGACGTGCCGACCGCGAGCGAGATGAAGCAGGCCACGACGAAAAGCCCGGCCAGCAGCAGGTTCGGCGGGATGACCGCAAGCGCGAGCTGGACGGACGAATCGACCGCCCCCATCGCCCGTGCGGTCGAGGCAAAGGCTCCGGCCAGAATGAAAATGAGGCACATGGTCATGATGTCCGCATCCCCCATGCCGTGCGCGAAGAGTTCGATCTTGCTTTTGAGCGACGCCCGGCGGTTCAGCAGCAGCGCCGTCGCCGAGGCGACCAGGAACGCGACCGGCATCGGAACCTTGTAGAAATCGTTCGACCAGATCGAGAGTCCGAGATAGAAAATGAGGAACACGCCGAACGGAATCAATGCCCGGGCGTGAGGTGCGCGCGTATGAGAAAAATCCGTGATATCCATTCCGAAGAGTCCATCCTGACGGTGTTGGTTGATTCGACAGCGGCAGAATATACCACAGGTCCGGACAAAATACAATGAACGGCCGCTCCGCTTTACGGCTCGAATCGGAAGCCGTCGATGTAAATCCTGACCGGAGTCGCGCCGCTGTTGTAGAGGAACAGCTCTCCGCGCAGGTTTTCCGGTGCGATGCCGGACGCTTTCATTTTGAAATCCCGTTCGAGTTCGAGCCGGACGCGCTTCCAGGTTTTCGTTTCGCCGTCGATCGGCAGAACGGCGGCGGCCTCGCGGGTCCAGTCGCGGTCCGGCAGGACGAGCCGGAGCATGCCCGGCGTTTCCGATTTGACGAGAAAGCTCACGGCGCGGAACCCGTTCTCCCGGATCGCCTGCCGGTCGAACCGGAAGAAGGCGGCGGACGTTTTTCCGCCGGAAGCCGCGGCGAGATCAAGACAGGCGGAGGCCGGACCGTCCGCGACGTTTTCGGGTTCGTCGACGCTCCAGATGACGGCATGTCCGGAGCCGTCGCCGGTGACCTCCCATCCTGCCGCGTCGTCCTTTTCCCTTCCGGCCGCGGGCGCGATTCCGGCGGCCGGAATTTCCCCGGCGTTCCGGGCGAGCAGATCGAGCAGGATCACCATTGCGGTGGTCTCCCAATCCGCGGTGCCGGCCCCGAGCGACTGCGCCGAACAGCCCGGCATCGAAAGGGTCCGCAGCAGCATGCGTTCGAGGTCGGCGCGGTCATACGGGGACTTCAGGCCGGCGTTTCCCGCAATCCGGCTGTACAGGTACGGGGCCCGTTCGCGGTAAGCCGCCTCCCGGAATTTCGCCTCGAACTCGCGCAGCGGTCCGGCCAGCGCCTCGTTCGAGCGGTAGAAGGCCAGCAGCTCGGCCGGAACGCCCTTGCTCGTGCTGTAAAAGTCCTTGCCGTCAAAGAAGTGCTTCAGGAGTCCGGGGGTGACGGCCGTCGGCCAGAGCGAGGGCCACCCTTCGCCGTAGCCCTGTGCGACGCCGAGCGGCAGATAGCGCCCTTTTCCGCTTTCGGCCTGACCGGCTCCGGCCATTTCGTGAATGACCGGTTCGAGATGCGCCGGAACCGGGAAATTCAGCGAGTTGTAGAAGTCGCTCATCAGCAGCCGGGCCCCGGTCGATGCGCCGGCTTTGGCGGCCATATAACGGCCGAAGTCGGCCTCGTCCGTCCTCCCGAGGGACTCCTTGATCCGGACCATTCCGGCACAGCCGGACAGTTCGGCGTTCAGCATGTCGATGTTGTTGCCCATGCCCCATTCGACCGCGCTCGACCCCATCCACGCCCAGTCGTGCGAAACCAGGAGATTGCTCATGAAGAGGTCGATGTACGGTTCGTTCGACGCGAAGAATACCGGGTCGCCCATGATGCGGCTGTAAAGGCCGAGCGTCTGGAGGAAGATGCCGGCCGTCTCATTCATGTCGTGGAACATCCAGTAGCCGTCGTTGAAGCGGACCGGGGCGATGAACGCCATCAGGTACCAGGCGCCGGTGAACGGCTCCTGCCGGTAACGCAGGAAGGTCTTGTACTGGAAGAATTCGATGTCGCGCCGGATATTCCGGGCGATCTTCGCGTTGAGCCGGGCGCGGGTGTCGCCGTATCCCCTGACGCCGTCGAGATACGGCTTGAACATGAGGTTGCCGGCCACGCCGCCGAGCGTGCGGTGCAGGTCGATGTAGTTCCATTCCGCCGCTTCGGGGCCGGGTTTCATGGAGGTCGCTTCGCGCAGTTCGCGTTCCGGGTAGACCGTTTTTTCCCGGCGTTCCACAATGCCGTAGTCGGAGGGGATATAGGAGAGCCCCGGCTCCGCTAGGTGTTCGGTGATCCGTTCGAACAGCACTTTGTTCACCGGCAGTTCGAGGTGCGGATCGGCAGCCGTCACCGGCAGCGGATAATCGACTTCCGGAATCGCGAGCGTGTATTCGGAACGTTTGCCGGAAACTCCGTGCAGCGGCCCCTGAAAAGTCGCGTAGTCGAGGTCGGCGGTTCCGTCGGCGAACTTCACGTTGCCGGACTTCGCATAGAGCGGCAGCAGCGGCGGAACCGGAGCGACGTATTCGGGCTCGACGCCCCAGTCGTTCGGAATGACCAGATAGTCGAAGTCGTTGCGGATCAAGACGGTGCCGTTCTTCTTGTCGAGCTTGTAGCGTTCGATGCAGCCGACTGTCCGCGCGGCCTGAATCCGGCTCCAGCGGGCGCAGCGGGCGGCGATGTCCGCCGGGAGCGCCTGTTCCCAGCCGGCGGTTTCGGCGGGCGTGTAGTGCTTGATGCCGGCCAGCGGCATGACGGCGAGATCGACGCCGCGTTTCGCGAAATCGATTTCAAGGTATTTGCCGTTCATCCGGGCAGCGGAGATTTTACGGCTGAAGGTGAAGAGCAGCGGCCACGCATCGTATTTGTCCGTCCGCTTCCAGACCAGGAACCAGTTGGAGGAGAGTCCCTTGAGATCAACCATCGCGCCCGGTTCCAGCGAAATCGCGCGGGTCCCGCCTTTGACCGGATAGGCCAGCGTCGCCGGCATCGGGCTCTCGATCGAAACTTTATCCGCATCGGGGTTGCGCAGCAGGACGCCGGGCGTGCCGAGCCCCCAGACGATTTCGGTGCCCTGTCCCCAGCGGCCGCCGGTCCCGAGCATGGATTTGCCGAGCCAGCCGGTTTCAAGCGCCGCGAGTTTGCCCGGCGTGTGGCTGCCGGAGAAGCTCACGCCGAAGGAGTCCCGATCGACGTCCCACATCCGGAAGGTCTGGTCGGGCTGGAGGCCGATCGCGTTGATCCGGTCGTCGTTCAGCCAGCCGAAACGCCCGAAGTTGTTGCGGCTGATCCCTTCGCGGAAGCCGCCGGCGTCGGGCGCGGCGGCGCGGAACCGCTCCGGCGGAGTGGGGTCGACTTGAATGCCGAGGCCGTACGGATAGATCATGCGGTCGTAGCCAGCGCCCGGTTTCAGGCCGCCGGCATAGGCGACCACCCGCCCTTTACCGAACGGCTTTACGGCGATTTCGGGAGAGCCGTCTCCGGCCGCTTTCAGCAGTTCCGCCCCGTCGGCGAGTTCGGCATTCAACAGATAGACGAGAGAACCGTCCGCACTTTTTTTCGGGCTCTGAGGATAGAGGTCCGCACGGTTCAGCTTCAGCGGGTTCAGTTCGTCGAGCCGGGAATGGTTGACGCCGAAGAAAAGCGCGGTTCCGCCGCTTTGCACAAAGCGTTTGAGCTCCCCCAGGGTCTTTTCCGGCAGGGGCGTGAAGCTGGAGACGACCACGCAGTCCGGCCTGCCCTGTTCCGGGAAATCGCGGAGCGGTTCGATGAGCTGCCCCCGGCCGTTCAGCCAGAAGGCGAATCCTTCCGGCGTGACGCAGTCGAGCAGATAGACGACCCGGCGGGCGAATTCGCCGCCCCGGACGTAAAATTTCATCCGGAAAAAGTCATTCCCCGCTTCCCCTCCGGCAATGCGGACCGCAAGCGTGTGCCAGCCGGGCTTGAGCTGTGCGGACTGCTCCGGCGTCAGGAGCCGGAAAACGGCGAGGCAGCCCCGGCGTTCGAAACCGGCGGCTTCTCCCTCCGCAACCGTGTTTCCGGCGAGATCGTCGATACGGAATTCGATGCCGTTCCGCAATTCCGCTTCGTCTCCTTTTTCCAGGGCGTAGGTGAAAAACAGCGATTCCGACGGGGTCAGGAAGTGATCGTTCTTTTCGAACAGGAAGCCGTCCGGCACCGGAGCGGCGACGGCGGTCCGGACGAGGAGCAGGGCGAAAAACAGAGAGAGCAGTCTGTTCATGAATATTCCTTTTTGCCGCATATGGTTTTACTCATGTTCCGCCTTGTTCGCGCGCCAGTGCCGCCGCCACAATGCGCAGCCCCAGTTTTCGCTGTCGCCGACCGTGAAGCTGATGTTGCCGACATTGCCGCCGAGGAAAAGGCAGGTTCCTTTCGGGCCGTGCGTCCACTGTTCGGGGCGCTCGCCGGAAGCTTTCTGGAAACAGTACTGGATCGACGCCGTCCCGGTGTAGATGACCATGCCTTCATACGGCTGGTCGATGAGTGAAATCAGGTTCGAGGGGGAGTTCCCGGTGCGCAAATATGCCCCGTTGAGGCAGCTTGCGTCGGCGTCGGACCACAGGTAGCCATTGCAGCGGTAACTCTTCGGAGTCCTGTTGAAAGCGAGCGCCTCGGCGGTACGCGGAATGGTGTCGCTCGGGCAGTTGAACAGTTTGGTCCCCTGTCCGCTGTAGGGAATATAGCCGCCGTACAGCAGTTCGCACTCCCAGCTGGGCTCCCACCGGGGCAGGCGGTCGCGGTTGCTGTCGGCATACATCTGGATCTGCAGTCCGAGCTGTTTCAGATTGCCTTTGCAGTTGCTTTCCTTGGCGGCTTCACGCGCCCGGTTGAGGGCCGGCAGCAGCATCGAAGCGAGGATGGCGATGATTGCAATCACGACCAGCAGTTCGATCAGAGTGAAGTTACGGCGTCTCATCTTTCTTTCTCCTTGCGTAAAGTTTGGGGGATGGCATTGATTGATCCGTTTTCCGTTTTTCCCGGATAAAGTACGAGGGCATTCAGCGGCGCGGCGGGTTCGGTATTGTCGGCGGCGAGGCGGAAGCGGCGGCCGATCCTGAGCCGTTTGCGGAGCGTCGGCCGCTGTCCGCTTTGCTCCCAGCGCAGGAGCAGCCGCGCCGCTTCGGTGAAGAGACGGTGGTAGTCCTGTTCCCATTCCATGATCCGCGCCTGAAAGTATGCGGCGGAGTGCTGTTCGATCCGGGTGTAGTTCATGGTGCCGAGGCGGATCTGCGGATGGCGGGCGTGAACGCCCGACGCGACCATGATATACTCCACCAGGATCGTGAAAGGGGAAAAAAGGGTGTCGAAATTTCCGGAGACGAGTTTCTCTTCCAGAAAGCCGGCCAGCTGCTTTTGCAGCCGGCAGTCCGGCTTCTCCCGGTCCGCGAACATCCGGACCACGGGGAGGGCGATGATTTCCATCGAATCGGCCCGGCCGGATTCCCGTGCCGCTTCGATCATGCCGTCCGTCAGCTCCCGGATGCTCTGATTGACCTTTTCGTCGAGGACGGCCAGCAGGCGCCCGGTATTGCATTTGCGGAACAGATACCCGGCGATTTCCCGCCCCGCGCGCCGGTAGTCGAAAAGAATCCCGGGCAGCTGCGCCCGTTCCAGAGTCTGATCGAGCTGGACGACGGGGATATGGCGCGCCGCCTCCTCGAAAAACGGGCCGTTGAGCCGGATGTCGGCCGGAGAGAGCAGCAGCCCCTGAATTCCGTTGTGGAGCATGTTCTCCGCGATCTCCCGTTCCCGTCCGGAGTCGCCGCCTGACGAGCGGACGAGCACGAAGCTGTTGAGCCCCATGCCTTCAAACGCCCGCCCGGCCAGGTACGGCATCAGGCGCCCGAAGGCGTTGTCGTCGGAGTAGGGGTGGATGAATCCGTATTTGTGAATCACCTTCTCCGCCCGCGCGTCGGGCGCCAGCTCCACCCGGCGGCCCTGCTGGGTACGGACGAGGTCGTCGCGACGCAGCTCCCGGAATGCCCGCTGGACCACGCTCATGCTGACGCCGAACTCCTCGCAGAGCGCGCGGTAACTGGCAGGGCCGTCTCCGGAATTCAGTTTCCCGGTTGCGATCCGCCGTTCGAGTTCCCGGGCCAGCTGGCGGTAGAGCGGCTCCCGTACTCCCGTGATGATTTTACTGATCGGCATATTCGTATCTGATCCCTGATTTGAGTTCATTCCGATGACTGGCGGAAATGCGTTCGAGCCGGAACCGGCTCTCCACCCGGCCGCCGGCCGGAACCGGCAGCTTGTAGCGCACCAGCGTGATTCCGGGATTGGGCGAGTCGTAATCGCGCTGCAGCTCGGAGGCCGGGAAAAAACTCCAGGCGCCTTCCGGCGGCTCGGCGGAGATTGTGAAAGTCCTGCCGGTTCCGTCCGCCAGCGTCAGGCGCGCCCCGGCGACGGATTGCACCTTCAACGGCGTCGTCAGCTGCCAGCAGTAGACGGCGCCGGGTTTCGCGCCGGACACATGGTCGCGGATCTCGACCGCGCCGTCCGGGAAGAGCGTGCCGGTACGCAGGAAGCTGCGCACCTGCCCCGCATACGGCGCGGAGAGGTCGAAGGCGGCTGTCACGCAGCCGCCCTCTTCGATGAGTCCGGCTGCGGCCCCGCGGCCGTCCGCGTCCGGTTCGGCGCAGTCGAACCGGGCGATGTTGTGGGCGTCGGCGCCTAGGCGGAACACCTTCCAGCGTTCGCCTCTCCGTCCCCGGTCCCAGAGCTTGATGCCGCGGGCTTCGAGGCGCGTGTAATGGTCGGAGCCGAGATCGACCGCCACCGGAATCCCGTCGATCTCAACGACGAATTCGCCGGAATCCATATGGCCGTGACTGCCGGAGGGGCGGCCCCCCTTCATGGCGAGCGCCGATGCGGTTCCGCTCCAGTCCGTCCGCATGACCGCGACCGGCACCGGCGCGCGGTCGGTACTGAAATAAACGGTGCTCCCGCCGGTGGCGGCCTGTTCCGGCAGCCGGGCCAGCAGCGGAAGCATCGGCGCGGCCAGCCGCTGATCGGCGGGATGGTGCTTCTGCGGCCGGGCTGCCGTGTAGTCCGCCAGGAAATTCCTCATATAGCGGTCGAACAGCCCGGACTTGCCGCGCCGCACCATCAGGTAGACGTTGGCGTAGTTGAGACCGACCCGGCTTTCACGACCGGTATCGGAGCAGGCGAATTTATGGCCGGAGGGCAGAATGCATGCGCGCACGAACTCCCCGCTTTCCTCCAGCCCCGGATAGTCGGCCAGCCCGAAGCCGGTTCCGAACGCATTTTCGAGCATCTCGATCAGCAGGGTGTTGTAGTTGGTGCCGTAAGCCCAGTAGCCGACGCCCTCCGGGTAGGCGCCGTTGCCGCGGTAGGAGGCGGCCATCACTTTGGGCATGGCCGCGACCGCCCGGCGGATCACCTGCCGCGCCAGCTGCGGGTCGCGTTCATAGACGGCCAGCGCGCCGGCGGCGAGGCCGCCGTGGCAGACCTGCGTCCAGTTGTAATCGCCGGCGACCCAGGATTGCTTGAACGTCTTGTCGAACGAGGGCTTGAGCCCCTTTTCGAGAATGGCGGATGCAATCGTGTCGCGCTCCTCCGGCGGAAGCGTGTCGTGGAGCCAGTCATAACCGAGCGCGAGCGCGAAGGTCATTTCGGCGACGTCCAGAAAATGGGCCGGATTCCAGTCGTCGTATGCGCAGACCGCCAGCATTTCGGCTCGGGCGCGTTCCGCGAATCTGCGTTCTCCGGTGAGGCGGAAAGCTGTAGCCAGCAGCCCGATCCGCCGCACCTCGGCCTGCGATGTTTTCAGCAGCCGCCGCCCGATCATCCGGCGGGGGAGGGGAGGCATGGCAAGCAGCTGTTCCGCATCGTGAAGCATCCGGTTTCCGAACCGCCTTCCCCAGTAACTGTCGCGGTAGGCGGAAGTCAGCGTGTCGAAGTTTCCCGGCAGGAACAGCCGCGGGTGCTCCTGCCGGAGAGCTGCGAAATGGCGGTCGGTCACCGGAAGCGCCTCGAACTCCTCCGCCGGGGCCGCCGCAAAAACGGCGGCGGAAAAGCATACGGAGGAAAAGCATACGGAGGAAAAGACGGCGAAATGTTTCCGCAGCATGTTCGCACAGGATCGGACCGACATTCTGATTCTCCTTAGATGAAAGGCGGAAGACCGCACCGGTAAACTGTATCGCTGTATTAATATTATGATCGATTTTGAATGAAATGTCAATAGCTCTCCCGCAAAAAAATCGTCATTATGGCGGGAGGCGTCCGGTTCCGGGCGGGGCAAAGCGGGAAAAATTCGGGAAACGTTCGGTCTGCCGACGAAAAAATAGGGAGAAAGGCCGCCGAAGAATCCCGGCATTCCCCCACGATGGATATTGCGCTGCAGGAGCCGCTACAGCCCCAGTTCAAGCTGGCCTTCGGGCGGTTCCTCCGGCTCCGGGGCGGCAGCGCCCTCGAGTTCGCGCAGGAAGCCGTCGAGGGAGACGATGCGGATTCCGAGTTTCGCGGCCTTTTTAAGCTTGCTGCTCGTGTCGTTCACATCCGCGGCGACCAGCAGCGAGAGGTGCGAATTCACATCGTCCGCTGCGGCGTAGCCGTGCGCTTCGGCGAGTTTTTCGTAGTAACTGCGCTTCTCGGGCATTTTGCCGGTGAAGCAGACGGTCGGGCGCTCTTCCGGCTCCGGCGCAGCGTGAATGAGCTTTACTGCTCCGAGCAGTTCGTCGAGATACTCCGACTGGGCGGCCAGCTCGCGGACCAGTGCCTGGGCGCGTTCCGGGCCGATCCCCGGAATCGCGCTGAGCTCTTCCACATTCATCTTCCGCAGCCCCGCGAAGTCGGTATGCGCGAAGATCACCTTCGCGACGTTCGCGCCGATGTTCGGGATGTTCAGCGCCGCGAGCAGCTGGTAGTCGTTGACCACGCGCGCTTTCTGAATCTCTTCGATCAGGTTTGCGGCGGATTTTGCCGCGAATCCTTCGAGCTTCAGGATATCCATGACCTTGAGTTCGAACAGGTCGGCGAGATGCTTCACGCCGGAGTTCTCCATGAGTTTGCGCAGCGTCGGTTCTCCGAGCCGTTCGATGCCGAGGTTGCGGACCGCGGCCGCGAGGCGCTGCAGCTCGGTTTCGAAGCAGTCCGGATTCGGGCAGCAGAGCTCGGGGCCGCGCCGCACGAGCCCGGTTCCGCAGCACGGGCAGTTTTCGATGAGCGGCGAACGGCGCTCCGCGCCGGGCTCGGAGCTGACGATGTACGGAATCACGTCGCCGGCCCGTTCGACCGTGACCGTGTCGCCGATTTCGATGCCGAGTTCGAGGATGTTCTGCACGTTGTGCAGCGTCGCGCGTTTGATCGTCGTCCCGGAGATTTCAACCGGTTCGAGATGCGCCACCGGGGTCAGGCAGTTCTTGCCGAAGCTCCATTCGACATCGAGCAGCTTCGTGGTGCGCCGGATGTTCGTGAATTTGTAGGCGATCTGTCCGCGCGGATGATGCGCCGTGCTGCCGAGCGAGGCTTCGTAGGCGGTGTCGGCGAGCTTCAGCACCACGCCGTCCTGCGGGTACGGCAGCGCCGCGAGCTCGGCAAGCAGCCCCTCCCACCGGTCCGCGAGTTCCGAAAGCCTGACCCGGAAGGAGACCATGTTGTAATCGACCAGCGTGATTTTCGCCTTCTGTGCGATCATCTCGTCGATCTCCTTGAGCCCCATGATGCCGGCCACCGCGTTGCGGGAATTCTTGTAGGTGCCTCCGCCTTTTTTGTAAATATGGCTGTAAAGATTGCGGAAGTCGTCGTCGCGGATCACGAGTTCGCCGCGCACCGGCCGGTCGAGCGGCCCCCGGTAACCGGCCGTCTCAAGCTCGATGAGCGGCAGCTTGGCCGTGATGTTCTCCCCGAGTTCGCCGTCGCCGCGGGTCGAAAGAATCCGGCCGTCGTAACCGGCGGAAATGCCGTCGTACTTCGGCTCGACCAGCAGCGGTTCATCCGGAGTACGCGCGTATTTGTCCGCCCATTTCAGAACCTCTTCGAGCGAGTACGCCTTGTCGAGCGACAGCATCGGATTTCTGTGGCGCACCTTGCCGCTGCCGGCGACCGCCGGGGCATAGACCCGGGTGAGGAGCTCATTCCCGGGGTCGAGTCCGGCGAGCGCCCGCATGAGTTCGTCGTAGCGCGCATCCGGAATCTCTGGCTCCCCGAGTTCCCAGTAGCGGCGGTTATGATATTCGATCAGTGCAACGAGCTCGGGCAGCGTCAGCTTTCCGGCATCGAAATTCCGCGTATCCATCATGAACGGTTCCTTTTTTTCAAAAAATCATGAGTCCCAATATAACCATGATATTGCAATTTTTCAAGGGTGTTGTATAGTAATAAGATGTATGTGTCAATTCCCAAAGGAGGAAACAGTATGGCGAACGGATTCAATGTTGCGGTCGCGGGTGCGACCGGTGCGGTCGGCGTCGAAATGGTCAAGACGCTCGAAAAGCGGAATTTCCCGGTGAAGAACCTCAAACTTCTGGCTTCCGCCCGTTCCGCCGGCAAGACGATGAAGTTCAAGGGCGAGGACGTGGTCATCGAGGAGATGACGCACGACTCGTTCAAGGGCGTCGACATCGCGCTGTTCAGCGCGGGCGGCGACATCTCCCGCGAGTACCGGCCGTTCGTGGTCGAATCCGGCGCGGTCATGATCGACAACTCGAGCGCGTTCCGCATGGACGACGACGTTCCGCTCGTTGTTCCCGAAGTCAACGCCGAGGATATCAAACTGCACAAGGGCGTGATTGCGAATCCGAACTGCACGACGGCGATCATGCTCGTCGCGGTCGCTCCGCTGCACCGTGCGAAGGGGCTCAGGCGCATCGTCGCGGCGACCTATCAGGCCGCCAGCGGCGCCGGCGCGAAAGGGATGCACGAGCTGATCGTGCAGGCCCGCGAGGTGCTCGACGGCAAGGCGGTCAATCCGGTTGCGTTCGCGCACCAGATCGCGTTCAACCTGATTCCGCACATCGATGCGTTCAAGGAGAACGGCTACACGAAGGAAGAGCTGAAGATGCTGAACGAGTCGCGCAAGATGCTGCACCTGCCGGAACTGCTGGTCTCCTGCACCTGCGTGCGGATTCCGGTGCTGCGCGCGCATTCCGAGGCGCTGAACCTTGAGTTCGAGAACGATATTACGCCGGAAGAGGCGCGCGCGATCATCGAGGCGGCTCCGGGCGTGCAGCTCGTGGACGACCCGGCCGACAAGCGCTATCCGATGCCGCTTGACGCGACCGAGAAGTACGATGTCCTCTGCGGACGCATCCGGCAGGACATCTCGCGCAACGACAAGCGCGGCCTCGACATTTTCGTGTCGGGTGATCAGGTGTTGAAGGGCGCCGCGCTGAACGCGGTCCAGATCGCCGAACTTCTGTAATAAGAAGCAGAGACGGAAACGGCGGAGGGCGCAGAGACGCTTTCCGCCGTTTTTTCGTATTCCGGCAGCGGGAGAATATATGAAAACACCCGTGAAACAGAAGTCTCACGGGTGTTCTGACGCTGCCGTCTGCCGGTCGAAACGTTATTTCTTCTTGGCCGCGGCGTTGATTGCGGCGCGAACCTTCTCTTTGCAACGTTCGATGTAGGCTTTCCGTCTGCGGCGTTTCTGGATCTTGTTAAGCTGCTGTCCCATTTCAACTCCTGAATAATAAAGGGTTTCACTGTATTACGTCCTGCTAAATATAGTGCCTCAAGTGCAAAATTCAAATAAATCTTGCGTTTTTCATTTCATTTTCCCGGAAAATGGTCTATTTTATAGGGTAAACCGAAGTTGTACTGCGATCCTTTCGATGAAGGAGGAAGAAAGATATGAGCAAGTTTCCGGGGATTCTGTTTGCCGTGCTTCTGTTCGCGGCCTCGGTGCTGTACGGAGCGGTGACGCCGGAACAGCTGAAGGCGCAGTCCGCGCCGGTCACGGCGGAGAAGTATCCGAATGCGGACAGTGTGCTTCTGTTCGACTTTCAGAGCTCCGTCTACCAGGCGGACGGGACCGCGGTGGAGACGGACGACTTCTACCAGAAGGTGCTGACCGAAACCGGGCGGCGCGACATGCGCGAGCTGACCTTCCGGTTCAATACGACTTACGAGGCGCTCGAGGTTCCTGTGCTCGAGGTGATCAAGCCGGACGGCAAGGTCGTGAAGATCGACGTCAGGGCCAACGGCCGCGTCGCGGTCGAGCCCTCCCAGATGGGGGCGAACATCTACGATCCGGCCAACAAGCTGCTGGCGGTGACGGTCCCGGAGCTGGAAATCGGCGACATCATCCATGTCGTTTCGAAGGAGACGGTCAGGAAACCGCGGATTCCGGGCGTCTGGAGCAACATCTACGTTCTGCAGGCCGATGTGCCGTTCCTGCATTACGAAGTGAAGATCGACGGTCCCGAGTCGCATCCGCTGCAGGCGATCCGGCTCAAGGACGAGGTGAAGGGAAGCGTTAAATTCGCCGAAACGAAAAAGGACGGGCGCATCCTTTACACCTGGACGGCCGAAAACGTTCCGCAGGTCGTCCCCGAGCCGGACATGCCGCCGCTCTACATGTGCGTGCAGCGGCTGCTGGTCAGCACGGCGAAAGACTGGCCCGAAATCTCGCAGTGGTACTACGGCGTCTGCCGCCCGCGGCTCGACGCGGTCACGCCGGAGATCAGGGCGAAGGTCGAGGAGCTGACGAAGGATGCCAAGACCCCCGATGCAAAGATCATGGCCCTCTTCCAGTTCGTTTCGCAGCAGATCCGCTACATGGGCATCACCGCCGAAACCGAGGCGCCCGGCTATGAGCCGCACGATGTGTCGCTGACCTTCAACCAGCGTTACGGCGTCTGCCGCGACAAGGCGGCGCTGCTGGTCTCGATGCTCGAACTGGCAGGACTCAAGGCGTACCCGGTGCTCTTCATGGCCGGATATCCGAAGGACGACGAGGTTCCGAACAACTATTTCAACCATGCGATCGTCGCGGTCGAGGATACGCCGGGGCATTATATCCTGATGGACCCGACTTACGAGACCACCGCCGAGCTGCTGCCGTCGACCATGGCCAACATGAGCTATCTCGTGGCCAGGCCGCAGGGGGATGTCCTGCGCCGTTCGCCTCTGGTGCCGACCGCGAACAACCTGCTCCGGATCAAAACCGAGGCGGCCATCGCGCCGGACGGGACGCTGCAGGGACGCAGCGTGATTGATTTCCTCGGCGTCAACGACCAGATTTACCGCGATGCGTTTTCGCGCTGGCCGCTCGACTACCGCCGCCAGTTCTTCGCTGGCCGCCTGAAGCGGGCGATGGCGGGCGCCGAGCTTGAGACGCTGAAGATTTTCCCCGAAAACGTCCGCGACATGAGCCGGCCCCTCGCAGTGGAGATGACCTATCGGGTCGATGACTGCCTGCCGTCCGGCACGCCGGCGTATCTGCTTGAACTGCCGTGCTTCGGCACCGAATTCGGTGCGGCGAACTTCGTGCTCGGCTCGGTCGGGCTCAGGGAGCGCAGGTTTCCGATGCAGCTGTTTTCAACCTGCGGCGTGTCGGAGCAGTTCAAGCTGACGCTGCCCCCGACCTGCCGGATTCTCTCGCTGCCGCCGAAGGTCACGATCAATGCGCCCGGCATCATGAACTTCAACCGTGTGCTGAAGAGCGAAGGCTCCTCGCTGGTCGGCGACAACTACTTTTCGATCGACACGGTCGAGCTTTCGCCGGACGGATACGGCGAGCTGAAGAAGGCTCTGGCGGAGATCGACGC
The DNA here is from genome assembly GCF_009695545.1 of Victivallis lenta. NCBI lineage: Bacteria > Pseudomonadati > Lentisphaerota > Lentisphaeria > Victivallales > Victivallaceae > Victivallis > Victivallis lenta. Next base: position 23,479 of record NZ_VUNS01000027.1, read on the forward strand.
CGTCGAACGGCAGCTGCCGGTGGCCGGTCCGGATTACGGCGGCGCGGCCGAAACGAAGGTCGCCGAAGCGTTTCCGGCGGCCGATTCGATTCTTCTCGACGCATCGGTGGAGGTCAGGCTCAAGGACGCATCGACCTGGACCCGGACCGACCGGAGCGTGCGCAAAATCCTGAATTATGCCGGCGTCAAAGATTATTCAGAGCTCAAAATCGCCTACAATCCGGTCTGGGAAAGCGTTGAAGTCAAGGCCACGGTGACCGCTCCGGACGGGACGGAGAAGGAGCTTTCCCCGGCCGAGATCAACGTCATGGACGCAGCCTGGGTTGCGGCCGCGCCGCGTTATCCGGCCGGCAAGCTGCTGGTGGCGAGCTTCCCCGGTGTGGTTCCGGGCTCGGTCGTCGACTCGACGGTGACGCGGAGCTGCAAAAACCAGTCTTTCTTCTCTCTGGCTGTGGTTTTCGCGGGAGATTTCCCGATTGTCGAAAAGAGCTTTTCGGTCGAATATCCGAAGGGGATGAGCTTCAAGCACTCGGCGACGCCGGACGGCGTGATCTTCCGCGAAGTGCTCGACAGCGACCGCGTCCGTTACTCCTGGAGTGCCGCGGATGTGCCGCAGCTGCCGTCCGAACCGGGCCGCCCGCCGCTCTGGATGTTCGCCCCGACTGTCGTGGTCTCCAGCGGTGACTACGCGGCGTTCGGCCGGAAGCTTTCGGCCGCGCTGACGGAGAAGACCCGGAATGCGCCGAAAGCCGCCGAGCTCGCCCGCAAACTCGCGCCGGAAACCATGCGGATCGATGAGCGGATCAACGCGATCCGCACCTGGGTCGCCCGGCATATACGGCCTGCCGGTCCGGCGCTGAATGAACTGCCGTGGTCGGCCTTCACGCCCGCCGACGTCACGCTGCAGTCCGGTTACGGCGATTCGGCGGACCGGGCGATCCTGCTCGGCGCGATGTTGAAGGCGGCCGGCGTCGACTACCGTTTCGTCGCGGCGACCGAGCTGGGCTACGCGGCTGCGGCGACCCGCCCGCTCATGCGTGCGCCGCAGAACATCTTCACCAAGGTGCTGGTCTATCTGCCGGGTTTCGACAGCCATCTGAACGATACCGGCGAATACGCGTCGCTCGGATCGACCGCGTCGGAGGAGGCGATCGGGCTGTCGCTCGACACGGGGCGGCTCATGACCATCCGTCCGCGCCGGAAAGGGGAGAGCGCCACAAGCTGCGCCTACCGCATCCGGCTCCGCGCCGACGGTTCCGCGCAGATCGAGGCGAGCTGCAGCTATTTCGGGTTGCCCTACCAGTCGATGCACCGGAAATTCAAGGAGATGACTCCAGCGGAGAGCGACCAGTTCTTCGAATCGCTGGCCGCCGGAATTTCACAGGAGGCGCAGTACAAGGGCAAACCGGTCGCCGCATTCGACGGTTATCCGGGCAAGCTCTATTTCACGCTCGAGGTGCCGCACTTTGCGATGGTGTCGGGCGATTATCTGCAGTTCTCGCTGCCGGGCTTTTCGGCGCTGTCGAATATGGTCAAGACCGCTTCGTCGACCCGTCGGACGCCGCTCTGGCGGAACGGCCCGGCGAAAACCGTGCTCGAATACCGGATCGAGATGCCGGGGAACTTCGTCCCGGTCGGTCTCGGGCCGGAGCGGTTCGAGCTCGGCCGCCCCGGGACCGCCGCCTTCTACCGCCATGTGGAGGAGGCGTCCGGAACGATCAGCCTCGAATACGGCCTGACGCTGCCGGTCGAATCGGTGCCGCCGGTCGACTACGGCAGGCTGGTCGAACTCCAGAGGGAGCTTTCGAAGCTCTCCTCGTCGCGGATCATCCTCAAACAACAGCAGGGAGTCAAACCATGAAGATCGCCACAGTCCCGACCGGACTGCTTGAAACCAACTGTTACCTGGTCCGGCCGGACGACAGCCGGACGCTCTATGTCATCGACCCCGGCGCCGACGCCCGCGACATTGCGGACCGGGCGGCGGAATTCGATTACGACCGCGTCGCGGTCCTGCTGACCCATGCGCATGTGGACCATATCTCGGGGCTCGGGGAGCTCTGCCGGCTGCTGCGGCCGGCTTATGTTTACCTGCGCGGTCCGGACCAGGCGTTCTATGCGAGCCCGGAAAATTCCCTGCCGCCCTATCTGCCCGCCGCGAAGGATCTGCCGGCGGTGACCGGCAGCACGGAAGATTCCGATTTCAAAGTCATCCCGCTGCCGGGGCATACGCCGGGCGGCAGCGGTTTCCTGTTCCGGGGCGACCCTCCGGCGCTGTTCGTCGGGGATACGATCTTCGCCGGCAGCGTCGGCAGGACCGATCTTCCCGGCGGCGATACCGCGACTCTGCTCGATTCGATCCGCACGCAGCTGCTGACGCTGCCGGACGAGGTCGAACTCTATCCGGGCCACGGTCCGGCGACCACGGTCGGGCGGGAACGCAAAAACAATCCATACATACGGAATTCAAATTATGACCAATGGTGAAATCATTGAAAACCGGCGGTTGAAGGGGGACTACTTTCTGGTCCGCTTCTTCGCGCCGGAAATCAGCCGCAAGGCGCGGGCAGGGCAGTTCGTGCATGTCCGGATCAACCGCCACGGCGACCGCATTCTGCGCCGTCCGTTCAGCATCCACAACTGCGAGGGGGACGTTCTCAGCGTGGTCTACAAGGTCGTCGGCCACGGGACGCGGGAGCTTTCGGAGCTCGCGCCGGAAGCGGTCTGCGACCTCATGGGGCCGCTCGGCGTCGCTTTTACGGACCCGGCTCCGGGCGTCACTCCGGTGCTGGTCGCCGGCGGTTACGGCGCCGCGGCGACCTATCTGCTGACGAAGCAGGCTCCGCAGCGCGGCATTTTCCTGCTCGGCGCGCGCGGCGAGGCGGACATCCTGCTGACCGACGAGTACCGGAAAGCCGGCTATGACGTCCGTGTCGCGACCAACGACGGTTCGCTCGGCTATCGCGGTTTCGTGACCGGGCTTGTGGAACAGCTGCTCGACGAGCAGCCGGACGGGAATTTTTTCTTCTACGGCTGCGGGCCGCACCCGATGCTGATGGCGCTTGCGAAGCTGTTGCGGGAGAAGCGGCAGCCGGGCGAGCTCTCGATCGATCATCTGATGTGCTGCGGGGTCGGTGCCTGCTTCGCCTGCGTGGTGAAGATCAAGGCCGACACCCCGGAAGGCTGGACCTACGCGCGGGCCTGTGTCGACGGCCCCGTATTCAATCTCGACTCGGTATATGTGGAGTAAACGATGGCGGATCTGACCTGTAATCTCGGTAAACTCACGCTGAAGAATCCGGTGATGACCGCATCGGGAACCTTCGGTTACGGCTATGAATATCACCGGTACTACGATATTTCGCAGCTCGGCGCGGTGGTCGTCAAGGGCATCCGCATGGAGCCGTCTCCGGGGAATCCGACTCCGCGCGTGGCCGAAGTGACCGGCGGCATGCTCAATGCGATCGGCCTGCAGGGGCCCGGCGTCGAGAAATTCCTGCACGGCGAGCACTATCTGCCCTTTCTCCGCAGCGTCCATGCGACGACGGTGGTGAATATCTGGGGCAAGACGATTCAGGAATACGGCGAGGTCGCCGCGCGGCTTGACGCCGAGAGCGACGGGATCGCCGCGCTGGAAATCAACATCTCCTGCCCGAACGTGAAAGCAGGCGGCGTCGCTTTCGGCACGGATCTCAAGCTGGCGCACGAGGTCGTTTCGCTGGTCCGTGCGCAGACGAAGCTGCCGCTGATGACGAAGCTCAGCCCGAATGTGACCTGCATTGCGGATTTCGCGCGGGCGGCGGTCGATGCCGGCAGCGACATGATTTCGCTGATCAATACGATCCCGGGCATGTCGATCGATATCGAGACGCGGCGGCCGCGCATCGCGAACCGGACCGGCGGATTTTCGGGACCGGCGCTGAAGCCGATCGCCGTGCGGATGGTTTATGACGTCGCACATGCCGTGAAGGTCCCGGTGATCGGCATGGGCGGAATCATGACCGGCGACGATGCCGTGGAGTTTCTGCTGGCCGGTGCGAGCGCGGTGGCGGTCGGAACCGCGAATTTCGTCGACCCCTGCGCGGCGCCGAAGGTGATCGAAGGAATCAATGCGTATCTGGACCGGCACGGCGTCAAATCCGTGTCGGAGATCGTCGGCGCGCTCCGGTAAAATATCTGCATTGCGGGGGGCGGAGGAGACATTTCGTCTCCTCCGCCCCCCGCAATGCCGTAATGGAGAAAAAGATCAGAAATCCCCGTAGTAGATCCGGCGGAACGCGGGACCGAGCAGGATGCCGGCGACGACGATCAGCATGATGACGGAGAAGGTCCGGATCAGCATCGACAGCCAGAGCATCCGGTGCTTTTCGTCCGCGAGCCAGAGGCGCAGCGCATCATAAACAAGAAGCGCCATCATGACGGCCGGCAGCCCGTAGAACACTCCGAGGTGCCAGCCGGCAAGTTCCGGGTTGATGTCGTGCAGTTTCAGGAGCCCGCTTGCACAGACCGCCAGCCAGAGAATCCACACGAAAAAGTGCAGACCGTCCGACAGGATTGCGGCGATCTTGAAAAACTTGATCAGCGTGCTCATGACGGCCTTCAGTAAATGAAGAGCATTTCGCGGTATTTCGGGAGCGGCCAGAGTTCATCGTCAACCAGTTTTTCCAGCCGGTCGACGACCTGCCGCAGCGCGGCCTGCGCATCGCGGATCTCCTCCGGCTCATAAGTCGGCAGCGCCTTTTCGAGCCGCGTTTCGCAGGCGGTCATCTCGGCGATCAGCCGGCCGATCCGCTCGGCTTCGGCCTGCTGCTCCTCGCGTCCGGCCTGGATTCCGGTCTCCTGCAGCAGTTTCAGGCTCCGGGCGACGCGCTGCAGATGCTCGGAGGCGGCCGGATGGATCAGCGTCCGGGCCATGGTCAACGAGAGTTCTCCCTCGATCCGGGTGCGGGCGCAGTACTCTTCGAAATAGACCTCATGCCGCGACAGAAGCTCCGCCCGCGTAAAGACGCCGTAGCGCTCGAACATCGAAATGTTCTTCTCGGTGATGAGCGCAGCGAGCGCTTCGGGGACCGTCCGCAGGATCGGCAGCCCGCGCCGCTCGGCTTCGGCTACCCACTCCTTGCAGTAGTTGTCGCCGTTGAAGATGATCCGCTTGTGAGCCTTCACAATCCGGCGCAGCAGGGACTGGAGCGTCGCCTTGAACTCCTCCTTCGGCACTTTTTCGAGCGCCGAGAGGATGTCGTCGAGCGATTCGGCCACGATCGTGTTCAGAATCACGTTCGGGCCGGCGCAGGACTGGCTCGAACCCGGCGCGCGGAACTCGAACTTGTTGCCGGTATACGCGAACGGGCTGGTCCGGTTGCGGTCGGTCGCGTCCTGCGGCAGCGGCGGGAGCGTATCGACGAAAAGCTGCATCGCCTTCCCCTTCCGGACCTCGCCGGGCGTGCCGGATTCGAGTTCGTCGATGAGCCGGGTCAGCTCGTCGCCGAGGTAGATCGAGATGACCGACGGCGGCGCCTCGTTCGCACCGAGCCGGTAGCTGTTTCCGCTCGAAGCGGTCGCCATGCGGAGCAGCTCGCCGTGCCGGTCCACCGCCTGAATCACCGCACAGATTGCGGTCAGGAAGAGGGCGCCTCCTTCCGGGCTCCTGCCGGGAGAGAGGAAATTCATCTTCGTCGTGCCGAACGACCAGTTGTTGTGCTTGCCGGAGCCGTTGACGCCGTCGAACGGCTTCTCGTGCATGAGGCAGACGAAGCCGTGGCGGTCCGCGGTCTGGCGCAGGACGTCCATGGTCAGCATGTTGTGGTCGCTGGCCAGGTTCAGCTCCTCGAAGACCGCCGCGATTTCGAACTGGGCCGGGGCGACTTCGTTGTGCCGGGTCTTGGCCGGGATTCCGAGCCGCCAGAGCGTCTGGTCGACTTCGGTCATGAAAGCGAGAATCCGCGCCTTGATCGTGCCGTAATAGTGGTCGTCGAGCTGCTGGTGCTTCGGCGGCGGCGCGCCGAACAGGGTGCGTCCGGTCTGGATCAGGTCCGGCCGGGCCAGATAGAAGTTCCGGTCGATCAGGAAATACTCCTGCTCCACGCCGAGCGTGATTTCGGGAGAGCCGGCATCCTTTACGCCGAAGATGTCGAGCATGCGGCGGATCTGGTCCGAAAGCGCCCGGATCGACCGCAGAAGCGGCGTTTTCTTATCCAGCGCTTCGCCGGTGTAGCTGCAGAATGCGGTCGGGATGCAGAGAGTCGCTCCCGCCGGGGAGCGGCGCAGGAACGCCGGGCTGGTCGGGTCCCACGCCGTGTAGCCGCGCGCCTCGAAGGTCGAACGCAGTCCGCCGGACGGGAAGCTCGAGGCGTCGGATTCCCCGACCACGAGATTTTTCGCCGAAAACTTCATCGTGACGCCGCCGGCATGGTCCGGTTCGAGAAACGCATCGTGTTTCTCGGCGGTCCCGCCGGTCAGCGGCTGAAACCAGTGCGTGTAGTGGCTCGCACCCTTGCCGAGCGCCCACGCCTTCATGGCGCCGGCCACGTCGCCGGCGATATCCGGGTCCAGCGGCGCGCGGTCGCGGACCGTCTCAAGCAGCTTCTCGTAAGCCTGGGGCGGCAGGAATTCCTTCATCGAGGGGAGGTTGAACACATCTTCCCCGAAAAGCTCCTGCGCGCTTTCCGATACGATCCGGTCGGTGACGCACGCGGCGGCCGACGCCGTCACGTTCTGTATCGCCTGCCGTCTGGCCTTGTCGCTCATACTAAGGTGACTCCTGCTTGAAAATAAAAAACAACGCTGGAGAATATAGCCCCAAATCCGTTGAAAATCAAGGCCGCGCGGCAAACCAGACGCAAAGATATGCGCCGAGCAGAAGCGACAGGAGCAGAATGTGCGCACCGAGATCCCACCACATCAGCCGGGCCGGCAGGCGGCGGCGCAGAAGCAGGACGCTCCGCCAGACAAGTTCAAACAGCAGAAACATTGCAAGCAGCGGAGTGACGGGATTCCGGAAATCGAAATTTCCGTGCCAGAGCCGCGCAAGGTCGCCGGTCGTCCCGCAGAACGGACACGGCTGCCCGGTCATCCGCAGATAGCTGCAGCGCCAGATTTGCGGCAGCAAAAACCGCATTGCCCGTGCAAAAACAGGCAATGCGGCCATGTAGCAGACGAAGCCGAAAACGGTCCAGTTGAAAATGCGGTACCGTTTATCCATGGGGAAACGGCCGGCTCAGTCCCGGCCGGCCGGAGCCTGAACCTGAACCTCGACCTCTTCGGTCGAAACGACAACGCCGTTCTGGTCCTGATCCGCTTTTTTCTCGGCCTCTTCGAGCTGTCTCTTGAATTCCTGCGAAAAAGCTTCCTTGAACTCGGGATCGGACATGAGAGAGGCCGTTTGAGCAGCAAATACGATGCTCCAGAGAATCACAATCAGCAGTGCCACCGCGTTCAGCACGGTGCCGGCGATGCCCATCCCCTTCGGCTCTCCGCGTTTTCCTTTGACGATGATGTCGGCGATGCCGAGGCCGAGGCCGACCAGACACGGAATGAGCGCCAGTATTCCGCAAAACGGAATCCACGCGATCACCAGCCCGACAATTCCCAGAATCAATGCGGCAATACCCATTCCAATTTCTCCTTCTTTTCTCTGCGTGCTCCAAAATTACCGGCGGCAGGGTCTGCCGGAGCTTTCCGGCAGCTGTCAAAATATAATGCCATGTCTGAATTGTACAAGCCCGAACCGGAGGTCCGGTCCCGGAAAATCGGTATTTTTCTGCAAAAAATCACCGAATCGCAGTTTTTTACGCCTCCCGGACGTGTAAATTCCGGGAAAGTCATATTGGTACAAATTCTCTGCTTCAGCGCGGAACCAGCGTTGCGGGCAGCGAAGTCGCGTTGCCCGGCTTCTGCGTTGCGGGCAGCGAGGTCGCGTTGTCGGGCTGGCGGGTCGGCGGCAGCGAAGTCGCATTGTCGGGGCGGCGGGACGGCGGCAGCGAGGTCGCGTTGGCCGGTTTCTCGATCTGCGACGGCGCCGACCCCGCGTTCGACGGGCGTTCGGGCTTCTTCGGCGCGGGCGGCGGCTCCGGCTTTTCGGCCGGCGGAGCCGCCGGCGGGGCGACGGGGCGGGGTTCCGGCGTTTTTACAGGCGGCGGCTCGGGTTTCTTTTCCGGCGGCGGCTCGGGTTTCTTCTCCGGCGGCGGAACCGCGGGCGGTTCTTCCGTTTCGACCGGTGTTTTCACGGGGGGCGGTTCCGGCTCTTCTTCCGGCGGAGCCGGAGTCTCCGGCTTCTCTTTTCCGGGCGGAGGGAAACCGGGTTCCGGCGCACGGCGCACCGCATCCGCACTCGAAAACAACGCGGCAGCCAGTGCCGACAGACTGACCAGCACGGCGGCCGCCGCCAGCCGGACCGGTTTCTTCCGGCGGCGGCACCGGAGCAGCTCCGCACTTCCGAGCCCGGTTCCGAGCAGGGCCGGGACGATCGCAGCCGTGGCGCAATCCGGAATGCACATGACGATCCACCCGGCGATGCCGAGCAACAACGCAGCAAATCCCATCATCTTTCCTCCGTTTCAACAACTATTTCGAGGGCGTCCCGGCGGGAGGCGTCCAGATCACCCGGTGCGGAACCACCCGGACCGCCCGCGCCGTTCCTTCCTCCAGGCCGACGCGGCGGCAGAGCGTCCGCATCGATGCATCATTCGTTTCGTCCGGAACGGCGTCGATCCGCACCGCTTCCTCCAGCTCCGGCAGGCGGTTCAGCTTCGCGGCGAACGGTTCGTACAGCGGATTGCCCGGCTGCCGGTCGAAGACGAGCAGCGCGACCCGGTACGGCTTTTTCCGCCATTCCTCTTGCACAAGCGCCAGCGCCGCTCCGGGATTCTCCGCCGTATTGCCGCCCGCCGTCACCCGGAACGGCTCCGGCGCATAGTCGATGCGCAGCACCTGTTCCGGTTTGAACGGCTCCACGAACAGATCCTCGGTCTGCAGCCGGTTCCGCATCTTTTCCCAGTCGACCGCCCGCAGGAGCTCCGGCAGGTTGTCGTAAATATCGGCGTGGTGGCCGTACTTTTCCTCCCGCATCTCCGCGATCGCCGTTTCGACCTCCTGCCCGTTGAAGACGATGCGGAACGCGGCGACGACGGTTCCGGTGCGGTCCGAGCCGTGCCAGCAGTGAATCAGCAGCGGCTTCGGCTTGTCCCGGATGATCCGGAGCGCGTTGTAGACATGTTCTTCGGTCATGCTCCCGGCGTTGCACGGCACGGCGCACTCCTCAAGTTTCAGATCCTTCAGCATCCGCCGGTCGGTGTGGAAATTCCGCAGATTCAGAACGGTTCGGAAACCGCGTTTTTCGAGCGCCTCGAACTCCCGGCGCCCCGGCTGGGCGCTGCGGCAGATGCGGTTCGCAGGATCGACCTCATGAAAATTGCGCGGGAGTTCGCCGTTCCCGGCCAGCACCGTTGCGGTCGGGATCGCCGAAAACACGATGAAAAACAGCTTTTTGACCCATTTCCGCATGTCGCTCACTCTGTCGCCTCCTGTGCTAAAAAATAAAAGACCGCCCGCTTTCGATTCCGCATTCCACGCGGCGGGCCGCCGGAAGAGGCTTCCGTGCGCGGCCGCCGGAATCACAAATTTCATTTTTCGCCCCACGGAATAAAGAAGATGTGCCCGGACTTCCGACCGTCATTGTTCTCGTAGCTGAACACCCGGTAGAGGAAACTCCAGCGGCAGCGGCCGGGCGACTCCTTGACGCTGATGAAGGGCGGATACAGATATTCGCTCGAATCGCCGTCGTGCTTTTCGCGGCAGAGGAAGCCGAGAAGCCGGAAGTCGCTCTTGTCCGCATATTTCCGAATGATGACGGCGCCCATCCCGAACTGCCCCCGATATTCGTCGCCGAATTGTTCGTACCACGAAGTCAGGCCGCAGAGCGTCCGGTGTTCGAGGAAATCGACTTCGGTGCAGAAGCGCTCGGCCAGGAGCCTGCGCCACGCCGTAAAATCCTCTTTTTTTTCCGGCAGGGACAGGGCGATTTGCAGTTTTTCCCCGCATTCCGCGATTCTCTTTTTCCCGTTTTGCAGCGATTCACGTAGTTCGGCCTTTCGCGCTTCCGTGAAATTTCTGCCGTTGTCAAGCTGAATGAGGTTCCGCTCCATGTCGTCAAGTGCGCAGCGCAATTGGTCGAGCGTCGCGGAATCGGCGCCGGGGCGCCACACCCGCGATGTGCCGGTCTCATGAAATGCGAGGAGGGTTCCGACGTACGTTTTCCGGTTCTCCAGGGTCACATTCCTCCACTCCCTGCCGTCTCCGAAGCTTTTGCCGAACGGCGTGTAGCGGTCATCCGGCAAAGCCTGCGGCCTGTCCCTGTGTTCGTCGTCCGTGATCTGAAGAACCGGCGAGGGGAGAGCTTCGCCTCTGCCGTAGTTCACCAGCGGCCAGAACCGCCAGTTCAGGTGCCCGCCGTATTTTTCGCAGCCGGCGAGGCCGCCCGCCGCCCACCAGTTCATGTTCTCCTGCCCGGACCGGTTCAGCATGAAAAGCACCAGCCCGAGATTGAATTCGGTCCGGTCCGCGTCGGACTCATACCAGTACAGCGGGAAAAATCCATGCTTCCGGCTTTTTTCTCCGGAACCCCACCAGACCGGACCTGCCTGCCGCGTCCCGTTTGCATAAAGACCGAACAACGGGAAAAAGCCGCCGCCCGGCTGTTTTTTCCGCCACCAGACCGGACCGATTATCCGGTAGTCCTGCGAGATTTTCACCAGCGGAAAAACGCCCCAGCTCTGATTTCCGTAATTCCACCAGACCGGACCGGCGGCGTGAAAGCGGTTGATGTTCCACACCAGCGGAAAAAATCCCCAGTTTCCGCTGCCGCAATTCCACCATGCCGGGCCGATCATATTGAAGTTGTCAACTTTCCACTGTACCGGGAAGAGGCCGAAATTTCCGCTGTCGTAATCCCACCAGGCCGGACCGGCCAGATTGAAATCGTCCGACAGCCAGAGCACGGGAAAAAGACCGCCGGAATCGTGCGTGCGCCAGACCGGGCCGGCAAACCAGTTATCCGGTTTCCAATAGTATATGAGAGGAAACATGCCAAGATAAGTGAACTTTTCCCCGTCATGCTCCCAGAAAAACGGGCCGACAGTATGGAACTTTCCGCTGTGAAACAGCGGAAACACGCCGCAACGGCCCTCTCCCCAGTAGGCGGTCAGCGCCCAGCCGCCGGAATGGTCCCAGCCGGAGAGCGGCCAGAGGATCGCGGCGGCGTCCCGGTCATGGTGGAAGAACGGACGCACCGCGAAGCCGCGGCTGTCCAGGTCGAACAGCGGCCAGAGCACCGAAGTGAAGTCTCCGCTATGATAGTAGAGCGGCCAGAGGTTGACCGTGCTGCCGTCGAAGCGGACCTCGATCTTCCGGCCGGCGGGGGAGTTCCGCAGCGCCCGGTCTCCGCTCACGCAGCCCATGCACGACAGCAGCAGGAGGGCTCCCGCGGCCAACAACCCGATCGATCTCTTCATACCTGTCCCTTTCCGACCTCAGATGCCGACGGTTAACAATAGCACGCCTCCACCGGTTTCTCCACCGGAATTGGACGAAAAGCCGCCCGATTTCTTATTTTTTTTCTTTCCGGCGATGGGGTCGATACGCAGGAAACCTGTTTCTGGAATGGGTTACGACAATTTTTATTTTTCAATTTTTTTCTGTTCCGCTGTTGACATTTCAAGGAAAGTTTGGTATAATATAATTGCAGGAAACAAGTTTCCTCCGAGTTTCACCATAAAGGACGGCATTGAACCATGATTTCGAAGAAGAGTACAATCCGCGATGTTTCGCAGCTGGCCGGCGTGTCGATCAGCACCGTCTCGCGCGTACTGAACAACCGGGAGAAGGCGCGGACGATTCCTGCCGAGGTCCGCAAGCGCGTCCTTGCCTGCGCCGAGCAGCTGAACTATGTGCCGAACGCGAATGCGCGCCGGGTCTTCACCCATCGCGCCGGAATCATCGGGCTTCTCGTGCCGTCGCATACCCGGATGAACATGCACATCTTCGAGGACGGCCACCTGACCCGGCTGATCAGCGGCGTTGAGGCCGGCATCGAAAACAGCGACTTCCGGCTGCTGCTGATCTTCAACGACAAGCGTTTCATGGACGACCGCGAATACATGTCGCTCATCCAGTCGCAGAACATCGACGGGCTGCTGGTGTGGGGCGCCCAGCCGAGCGAAACCTTCTGGCAGGAGCCGGTCGAGGCCGGGCTGCCGATCGTGTTCGCCGTCACCGTTCCGGGGCCGCTTGAACAGTACAACTACACCATCAACGCGACCCGGGCCGGAACCCGCAAGGCGCTGGAGCTTCTCGCGTCGCACGGACACCGCCGCATCCTGCAGCTGCATGAGACGCGCAATGCGTTTCTCGAGCGGCAGATGGATGCGGAAATCGCGGAATTCCTGCGGGAGAGGCCCGGCATCACGATCGACGTGCAGGACATCCGGAGTTCCGGCGATGAGATCGCCGTGCCGCTGTTCCGGCGGCCGGGAGCTCCCACTGCGGTGCTCGCCTACAACTACTCCATGGGAGTTGAGGCGTACGGGCGGCTGGCGGAAGCCGGGATCAGGGTCCCGGATGAGATCGAAATCGTCTCCTGTTACAGTTATCAGAGCAGGAAAAGCTGGGTGTCCACCGTCGTGGTGGACGATTATGAGATCGGCCGCACGGCCGTGAAGAACCTGCAGAAGCTGATCGAATCGCCCGACCGCAGGCTTCAGGCGGAGATTCCATTTTCTTTTTTTTTCGGCCAGACCACCCGGAATGCCGCTGACGTACCGACCCCGTAACGCATCGGAGAAAAACAGCGCGGGAGCGTGACGGAATCCCCCGTCCCGCAACCGCTTCAAAGACCGTATTGTGCCCGGACATCCGAATCAAAAGAAAGGAACGGATCATGAGAAAACACACTTTCACCCTGATCGAACTGCTGGTCGTCATTGCGATCATCGCCATTCTCGCCGCCATGCTGCTGCCCGCGCTGAACCAGGCGCGCGAACGGGCCCGCAATGCGAACTGCATGAACAACCTGAAGCAGTGGGGACAGGCCGGAATGCTTTACGCTTCGGACTACAACGATACGGTCGTCCCGTCAATCGCCCCGACCGACCAGAGCGACACCCCCAAATGGAAGAAGCCGAATTACTGGACCGCGCTGCTCGCTCCCTACATCAACGGCAGGCAGCCCAGACTGGGCGAAGATACATTCGAGGATATGAATGAACTCAAGGTCGCAATCTGCCCGTCCCTGCCGACCCGGTTCGGCTACGGCCACAACAGCTGGTATCTGAGCATCAAAGCCACGGCAAACGCCGCGGTCGGAGCCGACAACAACAACAAATACGTCAAGTACGGCAGATTCGGCAAGGCCTCCTCTGTCGTGTTTCTCGCCGACAACCAGCTCGACTGCACGAAGGATTACGACTACAACGCCAAACCCGAGAACTGGAGCCCGCTCCTTGTCTGCGGGAGTATGGGATTCGCAAACTGGTGGCCGACGCTCGATTTCCGTCACAGCATGACCGCCAACATCGTCTGGCTCGATGGCCACGTCGCTCCGATGCACAAGAATACCGGCATCATCAATGGGACCGACTGCGACAAGCTCTACTGGGGCAAACTGGACTGAAGCGGCTCCGCCGCGCAGCTTTCCGGCCATCTCACTCATAACTTGCAGGGAGTATCCATGAATATCAGACAGATCCTGCCCGCTCTCGCGGGAATCGCCGTACTCTGCGGCCCGGTCCGTGCGGACATCGCTCCGTATCTTCCCCCGCCGCATGACTTCAGGCGGGCCGAAACCGTCAAGCCCGATCAAATTGAATTCAAGCTCGGCGGCGAGACCGTCAGGCCGGCCGATTTCGTCCGCAGCCGTTCCCTGAACGGCGAGTGGCGTTTCTCCGGCGTGACCAACTCCGCGACGCCGTTCCCGGCGGACGCCGATCTGAACACCGGCTTCATGAAGCCGGAATTCGACGCCTCCGGCTGGAGCACGATCAAGGTTCCGCTCGACTGGTTTGTGAAGTATCCGCAGGCCCGCAAGGAGTCCGAGCCGTATACGAAGGGCCTCTACCGCACCGAATTCGAGCTGACTCCCGCCGAGCTTGAGAACCGCCGGGTCATCCTGAAATTCGACTGCGTCGGCTACGATGCGAAGGTGTTCCTGAACGGGAAGGAGATCGGCAGCCACCACGGCGATTTCACGCCGTTCGAAATCGACGCGACCGATGCCGCGAAGCCGGGCCGGAATGTCCTCGCGCTCCGCGTCTTCTCCGACTTCGGCCCCTCCTTCGGACGCAGGGAGAAGGCGGTCCACGCCTACGGCGCCCAGTGGTGGATCGGCAACATCAAGGGCGGCATCTGGCAGAATGTCACGCTCTCGCTCGAACCGGCGCTGCGCATCCGGAAGCTCTTCGTCACGCCGGATCTTGCGAAGGGCGGCATCGAGGTCGACTACACGATCGTGAACCACACCGGCAGAACCTTCGCGGGTACGCTTGAGGGCGTCGTCACCGACGCGATGAAGGCCGCCGCCAACACGCCGGCCGGAACCGCCTCCGCCGGGATCGCCCTGAAGCCCGGCGTCAATACCGGGCGCCTGACGCTGAAGCTCGAGAATCCGCAGAAGTGGTCGGTCGAGCGCCCGTACCTCTATTTCCTGACCCTTGCGCTGCGCGGACCGGACCGGACCGTCTCCGCTGCGAGCACCCGCTTCGGTTATCGTGAATTCCACGCGAAAAACGGAAAATTCTACCTGAACGGCGAGGAGATCTATCTGTTCGGCGAAAACATTCCGTCCTGCAGCTACGGCGGCTTCAACCGTTCCGCCGAGGAGGAGGAGAAGCTGCTGACCGGCTTCATCCTCGGCTGCCGCAATCTCGGTTACGTCATTTTGCGCAACGCGCATATGCCGATCGTCCCGGCCGCGCTTGAGATCGCCGACGAGTGCGGCATGATGATCTTCAACGAGTGGGCCTGGAGCTTCACGACCCACCTCGACGTTCCGGAATTCGAAAAGCACAACATTCCGGAGCTGCGGGAATTCGTGGAGGCGACTTACAACCATCCGTCGGTCGCCATGTGGTCGCTCGGCAACGAGGTTGTCCACTCGAACCGGCCCGAAATCGCGCGGCAGATGGATCTTCAGGTCGAAACCGTCCGCGCCATGGACCGCCAGAAGCGGCCGATCAGCACATTTTCCGGACAGGCCGGCTGGGGCTCCTACGGCCGGACGAAGCTCGATACCGACGTCTACGACCTGCACACCTATGTCGCCCTTTCGCGCCCGTGGACCGAGCGCGACAAGGAGGCTGATTTCATCTATAAGGGACTGCTCGAAATCTTCGGCGGCAAAAACGGCCGGCTCGAAAAACCGCTGATCGCCTGGGAAAACGTCGGTTTCTCGTGGGGCTTCCACGACGCTTCGAACAAGAATGCGAATTTCAAGCGCAACGACATCGATGAATATATGAAGTATGTGAACCGGGAATACAATTGGGGTCAGCCGTGCGGAATCGGCTTCACCGGCTGCATGAGCCTCGCCGAAGCGGTCGACCCAGCCGTGCGGCAGGATGTCCCGATGTCGCGCTACGGACGGCGCATCTTCGAGCTTTACCGGCTCGACCGCCGCTTCACCGGTTTTGCGCCGTGGTTCAGCGACCCGACGCTCAAGACCGCAACGCTCTGGAACCAGCCGGTCCTGCCGACGCTGCGCAATCCGGCCGGCCTTCCGCCGCGCAACCTCTTTTCGGGCGGAACGACCGCCTGGAACCTGGAGATCGTCAACAATTCGAACCGCGCATACCGCAGCCTGACCCTTGAGGTCGCCCTCGCCGGGCCCGACGGCAAAACCGTTCCGGTCGCCTCTCTTCCGGCCGGAGAGCTTCCGGCCCAGCGGAACGCGAAACGCGAAGTCCAACTGACCATGCCCGAAACCGGAACCGGCTTTTACCAGCTCCGGCTCACATTGCTCGACAACGGCAAAGAGCTGGCCCGCAACTATTACGATCTCTATATCGACACTCCGGCATTGAGGAGCGAAAAGATCGAAGCGGTCCGCCCCGTACTGGTTTATGACACCGGCGCGCCGAAAAACGTCGCCCGGCTCGCGGAGCAGCTGAAGGCGTTCGGCATGCCGTACACCGTCGTGCGCGACCTTAAAACGCTGAAGGCCCCGGCAACCCTCGTCATCCCGCCGGAAACCGAGACGCCGCAGCGTCTCGCGCTCAGGAACGATCCGAACCTTTCGGCGTTCCTGAATGCGGGCGGGGTCGTGCTCCTTCTCGAGCAGAAGAACCTGTCGAGCGAGTTGCCGCTGGGGCTGCAGCTGGTCGCCGACGAGAAGAGCTTCTGCGACCCGGTGATTCTGACCCATCCGGTTTTCGAAGGGCTTTCCGCCCGGAATTTCGACACCTGGAACAATCCGGATTTCGGCTATGTCGTTTCGGGTTGTTTCCTGCCGTTCACCGAAAATGCGCTCGCCGCCAAGGGG
Source organism: Victivallis lenta (assembly GCF_009695545.1). Classification (NCBI taxonomy): domain Bacteria; kingdom Pseudomonadati; phylum Lentisphaerota; class Lentisphaeria; order Victivallales; family Victivallaceae; genus Victivallis; species Victivallis lenta. The sequence continues at coordinate 40,004 of NZ_VUNS01000027.1, forward strand.
CCGAATCTCGGCAGCCGGAACGTCGGCATGGCGCTGCTCGAAGGCACAGTCGGCAAAGGGCGTCTGATCGTGTCGCAGCTGAATGCGTTCGCGGCCGCGCCGCAGGACAGCTCGGCCGCGCGTTACCTGCGCAATCTGTTCCGCTATGCGGCCGGAACCGCCGAGCTCCGGAAGGAGGCGCGGCCGATGGTCTCCTCCGCCGACACCGGCTACAAGGTCAATCCCGCCCGGCTTGAACCGGTCGATCTCGCCCCGTATGCGAACCGCGGTTTCTCCGACGAATTCGACAATGACGGCAAGGGCGGCTGGTTCGACCAGGGGGAGAACGACTTCCGCATGATGCCGACCGGCGCGGTCGAAGCGGCCGGCGTTGCCTTCCGCATCATCGACCCGGCGGAAAACAATGATAAATCCTGCCTCGTGCTGGCCGGGACCGATCGTCCGAAATTCCCGCTTTCGATCAGGGGAATCAAGGTGAACCGGAAGTTCTCGCGGCTCTATTTCCTGCACACCGCCGCCTGGGGAGGCGCGGCCGACGCCGGACGTTACCGGATCAATTACGCCGACGGCAGATCAGTCGACCTGCCGCTGGTCGGCAACCGGAACATCGGCGACTGGTGGAATGCGTCGCCGCTGCCCGAAGCGCTGGTCGGCATCTACCGCAAGAATCCGGCAGGCAACAATATCGGCACGTATATCGCCGAGTGGGAGAATCCGCGGCCCGGAACGGAAATCGCCTCGATCGATTTCCTTTCACCGCTCTTCCGCGAACGGAACGACATCGACTACCTGCCCTCCAAAACGGCGGTTCCGGCCCTGATCGCCGTAACCGGGGAGACGGCTCATCCGGCTCCGGTCGACATGACCGGACGGAACTTCGTGAACTGCAACCCGGCGAAGGAGGTCGGATCCACCGTGTCCGGAACCGTCAGAAAGGTCCGCGACGGCTGGAATATCGCGTTCAAGGCTTCGCCGGAGGGCGAGGTCCCTGCCGCCTTCTTCGTCTATTCGCCGGAGGGAATGTCCGGCCGGTACGATTACCTGGTGCTCCGCATTAGGAGCAGCCGTGACGGGAATGTGGAAGTCGTCCTGCCGCAGAAAGATTGGAAGGGACGCTACACCGGCGTCATTACGCTGCCCGGCGACGGGAAGTTCCACACCTACCGCCTCCGGTTCGGCAAGGAGCTCCGGCGGTCCGGAACCTTCCCCCTTTCCGATCTGCGCAACGAGCTTTTCTTCTTCTACCGCGGCAACCGCGAACGCCCGGCGCTCGATTTCACGGTCGGAAGCGCCACACTCGAATAAGCAGTCTTCGGCCGCTTCGAAGCGGCCGATTCGTAGAGACACAAAAAATCCGCGTTTTCTCTTCTTTCGGAGAAACGCGGATTCTTCCGTTTTCGCAGCCGGTCAGTTGTTGGTGTTGTAGTCCAGCCCGGTTTTATCGAGTTCCCGCACGATTTCGATGCTCGACTTGTCGCTCGAATCGTCGGCTTCGCCGCCGAGCGTGACCGTTACGCCGGTCACCATCGAGCGCAGGCGGTCGCTGAAGTTGGCCAGCACGAACAACGCCGCCAGCGCCACCACCACGATCAGAATGACGTATTCCAGTACCGCCTGCCCGCGCTGCCGCCGACGTTTTCCGCTGCGTACGATGCCCATTTCAGCCTCCCTCAATTGTTTCAACCCTATTCTTACGGAACTTCCGCGCTCACGAGCTCGATCATCCGCGATCCCTGTCTCGAAAATGCTCCGGCCAGCAGCAGAAGCGACAAAGCGAAGACGGTGAGCAGCACAAGCATGATGACATACTCCGTCACCACCTGCCCGCTCTCCCGTTTCCGACGACGCATCCGGCGGCCCTCCGGCAAGGTTACTTCACCGCCGCGCCTTTGCGCAGGATGATCTCATTCTTCTCATTCAGCACGATCACGGCCGGAGCCACCCGGCGCGCCTCTTCCTCCGACATGACCGAGAAAGCCATGACCGTGATCACATCGCCGATATTGCCGAGATGCGCGGCCGGCCCGTTCAGGCAGAAGGTCCGTTCCCCCGGAACGCCCGGAATCGCATACGTTTCAAGCCGCGACGCATTCGTGCGGTTCACCACCAGAATCTTCTCGTAGGGCAGAATTCCCGCTTCGGCGAGCAGCTCCGGGTCGATTTCGAGGCTGCCCTCGTAATCGAGCTCGCAGGCCGTCAGCCGCGCAAAGTGAATTTTGCCGCTCAACATGATTTTCTGCATAACAACAACCGAATTCCTATTCCTCAGTCATAAGGTACCCGGCTATTAATATACCACATTTCCGGAAATAATCATCATCCGGCGGTGAATATTTCCGGGGATTTTCGCAAATCACCGGAAATACGGCTTTAAAAAAGAGCATTTCACATGTAAATTAAACACGCGAAATACATTTGTCAACCTTTGGAACGATAAAGAATCATGAAAAAAATCGAAGCTTATCTGGAGTGCGTCCGCTGCCACAAGCACTACGACCTGTCTCAGGTCCGCTACAACTGCGAGTGCGGCGGTATTCTCGATCTCGTCCGCGACCTTTCGCAGGTCGACGGCGGTGAACTCAAGGCCCTGTGGGAGAGCCGCTGGGGGCAGAAGCGCGGCGCCGCGAGTTCCGGCGTCTGGCGCTACAAGGAGCTGATTTTCGACCTGCCCGACGAGCAGATCGTCACCCGGCAGGAGGGCAACACCCGGCTTTACGATGCGGGCAAGGCCGGCGTCTATGCCGGACTCAGGCACTTCCAGCTCAAGCACGAAGGGGAAAATCCGACCGGCAGCTTCAAGGACCGCGGCATGACCTGCGGCACCACGGCGGCGAAATTCTACAACGCGAAGACCGTCGCCTGCGCCAGCACCGGCAACACGAGCGCGTCGATGGCGAGCTATGCGGCCGTCTCCGGCATGGAGTCGGTCATCTTCATCCCGGAGGGGAAGATCGCTTACGGAAAGCTTGCGCAGGCGCTGGCCTACGGCGGCAGAACGCTGCAGATCCGCGGCAATTTCGACGATGCGATGGCGCTTGTGCAGGAGGTCTGCCGCGAGCTCAACATCTACCTCCTGAACTCGATCAACCCGTTCCGCATCGAGGGGCAGAAGGCGATCGGTTTTGAAATTCTCCAGCAGCTCGACTGGCAGGTGCCTGACTGGTTTGTGATTCCGGGCGGCAACCTCGGCAACAACACCGCGCTGTCGAAGGGAATGAAGGAGCTCTACGATCTCGGCATCATCGACAAGATTCCGCGCATCGCGGTCATCCAGGCGGCCGGCTCGGCGCCGCTTTACCGGATGTGGAAGAACCACACGCCGTACCAGGCGGTCAAGGATCCCGAGACGATCGCCACCGCGATCAAGATCGGCAACCCGGTTTCGTGGGAGAAATCGCTGCGCGGCCTCGAGTGGTGCAACGGCGTCGTCGAAGCGGTCACCGAGCAGGAGATCATGGATGCGAAGGCGATGGTCGACGCGGCCGGAATCGGCGCGGAGCCGGCCAGCTGCTGCTCGGTCGCCGGCGCGAAGAAGCTGCAGGAAGCCGGCGTCATCGACCCCGAAGCCCATGTGGTCGGCATCCTGACCGGCAATGTGCTGAAGGACCCGGATGCGGTGATCGGCTACCATAAGGACGAGCTGTTCGACCACTACGGCATCCGCGGCACCTATGCGAACAAACCCCAGGTCATCGACGCGACGGTCGAGGCGGTCAGAAAGGCGCTCGGCCGCTGACCGTCCGCGAGACGGCGCCGCAACTCCGGGAGGCAGACGCGATGGAATGGACGAAGATTCTCGAGAACACCGTCTATCTGCTCGCGCTGCTGAATCCCGCGAGCAAGGTGCTGTTTCTCTCCACTTATGAGCCGTCGCTGACCTCGAAGCAGGTCTTCGAGCTCTCGTGGAAGTCGTCGCTCGCGGCGCTTGGAATTCTCGTCTCCTTTGCGATCATCGGGCAGTTCGTGCTGAAGGATATTTTCCGGATCGACATGTATTCGCTGAAGATCACCGGCGGCTTCGTGCTGTTCTTCGTCGGCTGGACCGCCGTCAATCAGGGCCGTTTTTTTCAGAAGCGCGAGCATGACATGCGCGAAGACTTCAACGAGCTTTCGATCGTGCCGCTGGCCGCGCCGCTGATCGCGGGGCCCGGCACGATCACGGTGGCCATCTCATTCGCCGCCGAATACGGTCACGCGGCCTGCATCACGGCCCTCACGCTGGCGCTGGCGCTGAACTTCGTCTTCATGCTGTTTTCGCTGCCGGTCGGCCGGCTGCTGCGTTTCCTGCACCTGGTCGGGCCGCTGATCCGCATTACCGGGCTGATCGTCGCCGCGGTCGCAATTCAGATCATCCTCTCCGGCGCCTCCGAATGGCTGAAATCCGCCGGATTCTGACGTTTCCCCGATACGCCCGGCCGTTTCGCAAATGCTGTTTCCCGGAGGCGGAAACACTGTTCGCGGTTCCGGAGCGGATGATTTTCCGGATTTTTCACAGGGGGCTCTTGACTTCGGCGTGGAAATTCGTCATAATTAATATTGTTAAAACCTTTAAACCAGCCGAGGGCACTTGGCGAAAGCAGGAGGAAATAACGAATGAGGGTTCGGAAAGCGGTCGATCCTCTCAGACGCCTGATCAGCGGAAGCTTTGTGCAGCTGGATCACTGGGACGACCGGGAGGGGAGCCGCTTTCAGCAGGAACTCCGCGCGCTTTCGCCGGATCACTGGCGCCAAATGCTGCAGGATATGGCGGGCATCGGCATCGACACTCTGGTTTTTCAGCAGGGAATTGATGCGCGCAACGGCATGGATGACATCCGCGCCTATTATCCCTCCGGGCACTGGCGGGTTCCGGACTGGATGCGCGGCAAGCCTCTGCTCTACTCCGAAATCGTCGACGAGGCGGAACGCCTGGGAATGACTGTGATTCACGGCATTTACGCCATGCACTGGCCGGACCCTTATCGGTACGCCGACCGGGCGATCGAGCTTGCCGGCATCGTCGTCCGGGAGCTTTACGAGCTTTATGGACACCGCCGGGGATTCGGCGGCTGGTATTGGACCTACGAGTATCCGCCGGGCAGCGTCTCCGGCCGCGACTGCCTGTGCAAACTGGTGCCGTCCGTCCGCGCCGTCGCCGATTGTCCCTTCATGATCGCGCCCTGCGCCGACCGCGGCATCTGTGCGAGCGTATTACAGGATATCGACGTCGACATCATCGCTTATCAGGATACCGTCGGACTGGGAGTGGAACCCGATATTTTCGGCCGCTACGCGCGGGCGGACCGGCTGCGCAGTCTGGAACGCCTGCTGTTCCTTTACGAAATGCTGCGGTTCAGCCATGACGGGTGGCAGTCTCCGGAGTGCCCGGAGCCGGACTACTGGAATTACTACACCCGGAAACGCGGGCGTACCGCACTCTGGAACGATGTGGAGATCTGGGAGTTCGACCACCGCCGGGAATTGATTCCAGCCGAGTTGTCCCGCATCACCGCCCAGCTCGACCTGACGGCGCCGTATGTCGACAAGCAGATCATCTACCAGTATCCCGGCCTGATGCACCACCCCGGCCACCCGGTTCCGGTCGGCGGGGAGCGCGCCCGCACCCTTTATGAAACTTACGCAGTCTACCGCGAGGCCGTGCTGGCGGGCCGCAAATGATTCGGGCCGGATTTCCGGGAGGCGGAGATTTTTTCGATTTTTTTCCTGCAAGGCTCTTGACTTCAGCGAAATGATTTGTCATAATTAATATTGTTAAAACGTTTAGAGCCTGTACGGACCCGGCGTCCGCTCTTTCAGGGCGCAGTTGTTGAGAGCTTATCAGCCGATAAGCACTGAAACCTTTAAATCGGTGATGCAGAATGGCAAAAGGCGGAGTGACGATTACGGAGCTGGCGTTGCGGGCGGGAGTTTCCGCGGCGACGGTATCAATTGTGCTGAACCGCAAACCGCTGGCGCGGCGGGTCCCGGAACACACCCAGTTGCGGATTCGGGAGCTCGCCGAGCAGCTCTCCTACCGGCCGAGCCACTTTGCGCAGGCGATGAAGAAGCGCTCGACCGGAATCTACGGCTTTGTCTGCGGTGACGTCGGTACGCCGTTTTACGCGGAGCTGACCGAATGCCTGATGCGCGAGGCGGACCTGCGCGGCTGCCGGCTGATGACCATGCCGACCGAATGGGATGTCGGCCGCGAAATCCGCACGCTCGAAACCCTGCTGACCCGCATGGTCGACGGCGTGGTCATGTGCTCGCAGGCGTTTGAAAAGTGTTCGGAGGAGACCGAACGGATCAAGCGGGCCTACGGCGGCATCCTGCCGCTGGTCACGGTCAACGCCGAATCCGAGGGGGTGAGCTCGGTCATTTATGACTTCCGCCCCGGTATGCGCGATTTACTCGAATACTTTGCCGGCTGCGGCATCCGGCAGCTGGTCATGCTCGACGACCCGGCCTTTCCGCGCAAGCGGGCGGCATGCATGGAGTTCGCGCCGCAGTTCGGGATCGGTCTCGAACTGGTCGATTTCTCGTTCGGCAGTATGGAGTCGCTTGATGCGGCGGTCGGCCGGATTCTCGACAAGCGGCCCGAGGCGGTGCTGGGGACGTCGGACTTCGTCACGATGCGTTTCTGTGCGGCCGCCGGGGAGCGCGGACTGCGCATTCCGGACGACGTTTCGGTCGCCACGATCGACTGTTCGAAAATGTCCGGCTTTTACAACCCGTCGCTGACCGGAATCCGGATCGACCCGGCTGAATTCACCGGGCAGGTATTCGACGAGCTTGAGCGGAAAATAGCCGGCGCCCCTGAACTCCGTTCCATCGTCGTTCCGGGCCGCCTGATGGTCCGCCGCAGTGTCAAAACGGTTTCCCGCTAGATCGTCAATCCATATTTTCAGAAAGGAAAGGAGCTACTGATGCGCACATCCAGATTCACCCTGATTGAATTGCTGGTTGTCATTGCGATCATCGCGATTCTCGCCTCGATGCTGCTGCCCGCGCTGCAGCAGGCGCGCGAACGGGCCCGCACTGCCGGATGCGTGAGCAACATGCGTCAGACCGGCCTCGGCATGGCGCAGTACATCGCCGACAACAACGACTGGAGTCTTCGCTGCTGGATGTTCGGCGACGGCTACGAAGGCGCGGCCTGGGGCGGCGTAAGCTGGGACAATTATTTGAACACCCTCAAGTACGTACCGTCCGCCGCCACGACCTGCACGAAGATCCGGACTCCGCTCTACGACAGTGCTCCGGCACGCGGCTATTACATTTTTCAGAGCTTCGACCATGCCGGCGGCGCCGGTTACAGCGCCTATGAGCAGGGACGCGGCAAGAGCAGCCGCTGGGTCAATCCGTCGGTCAAGGTCGGCATGGCGGACGGCGCCGGGCAGAATCTGGGAACCAACTGGTGCAACTGGTATATCTGGCAGTACCGGAACCATTCCGAGACGATCGACATGCGCCACGTCAATTATTCGAATATCCTCTACCTTGACTGGCATGTCGGCAAGGTTCATATCGGCGAACATGCGAACGGCAGTCACGACAAGCGCAGCTTCGACGTGTTCTGGAGGGAGTGAACGATGAAGAAGCTGATGATCTGTGCCATGCTGTCTGCACTTGCCTTTACCGTCGCCGCTGCCGGGTTCGACCGTTTCCGCACAATCTATCCGTTTCCGCGCCGGGCGGTTTACGGCGAGAAGAACTTTCCGCTGCCGGAGGGAGTGGTTCTGTACGTTGACGATGCGTTTTCCCGGGAGAAATTCTCCCGGTTCGCGGCCGACCTGTCGGAACGGCTCACCGTGCGTTTCGGCGCGCCGTTCCGGATTTCGGCCGGCGGGGGAGCCGGCGCGCCGGTCCGGATTCTCTCTGACCGGGCGCTGACGCCGGAGCTGAAACGCCGGCTCGAATCCGGCGGTTTCCGGCTCGACCGGCTGCCGCCGGGCGAACGGCGGCTCCAGAGCTATCTGCTCCGTACGCTTGAAGGCGGAAGCGCGCCGGAATTCATCATCGTGTCGCCCGGAGAACAGGGCGCCGCCTACGCGTTCGCCGCGCTGACCCAGCTGATCCGGCATGAAAACGGCATCTGGACGATCCGCGGCGCGGATGTGCTCGACTGGCCCGGCTTCGAAATGCGCATGGGATCGGCCGCACAGGTCGGCGGACGCGACGCCCCGCGGAAGCGGCAGGAGGACTCTTTCGTCCTGAACGGCCTCCTTCTGCGGTACAATTATGGGAAATCCGGGTATCCGGGCGACACGGCCTGCCATACCTTCGCGCGCGACCGTTATCTGAAGCTCTGTTCCGGTTACTGGAACCGGCCGAAGGGGGAGCCGCCGCTGAAGCCGTGGAACTGGTCCGACCCGAAGGTGAATCAGGAGTATGTGCGCCTCGCGCTCGAATACGCCTCAAAGCCCGGCGTCGGCGGCTACTTCTGGCACGATGTGACCGATGCGGGCTGGTGGTACAGCTATATCGACCACTTCTGGTCGAAACGCGACGGGCTCGACCGGAAGAATTATCCGGACGATCCGTCGCCGGCGCGTCCCGACGCGATCCGGTTCAAGGCGATGTTCGAAGCGCTTTCGCGGCAATGTCCCGGCGTAGATGTGATCTGGACCGTCCCGGTTTACTACGACGAGCCGCAAAACGACGGCCTGAAGGATGTGAAAAATTTCCGCGAATACCTGAAGCTGATGGGAACGACCGTTCCGGTGGAGCTCAAAAAACGTTTTTACGTCATGCTCGAAGAACGCTCTCCCGAAACCGTCGACGCCTACCGGCACTATCTCGGCGGCCTCAAGATGTGCCAGTACCGCTATACGACGCTCTGGGCCGGGAGCACCTGGGATCTGAACTTCACCGAGGCGAAGCGGCATGACGGCCGCACGGAAGGATATTTCTACGAGGCGTCGGACCTGATCGGACTCATGGCGGCGCAGTATCTGTGGAATCCCGATTTGCCGACCGATGAAAAATGGATCGTCGAAAATATTGCGCCGCGCGCGGCTTACGAGCTTTACGGCCCGGCGTGGCGCGAGATTACGGAATACTTCCGGCTCAATCTGAACGTCAAAACCATCGGGAAGGAGACGAATGCCGGAATCCTTTCGGCGCGGCTGGCCGACGCGGAGAAAGCCGCGAAGCTGCTTGATGCGGCACTGGCGAAGCTGCCGGACTCCTGGCTCTATGCGCGTTACCTCGCCGGAGAACAGCGGAAACGCATTGGCGAATACCGCAAACTGGTCGAAAAGGGGCTCGAAAAGAGCCGGCAGTCGATTCCGCTCGCCGGGGCGAAATTCACTTCCAGCGTGCGCGGTATCGGCGACCTGAAGAAAGCGGCTCTTTCGGGCGGCAAAGCCGCGTGGAGTTCGGGGCGTGTTTCCGGCCCGCACCGGGTCGAAATCGAATTGCCGGGCTGCTACAGCCTGAACCGGGCCGTCGTGAAAATTCCCGGCGACGGCGGCTATGCGTGGCGGAACGCGGAGATCGCGGCCGAGGTGCACGGCAACTGGAAGACGCTCGCTCCGGTCAGGGGGGAGCATGAACTGCTGGCGGAATTCGATGACGTGCGGACCAGCCGGGTGCGGCTCGTTTTCCGTGACGGCTGGGAGTGGGCGAAAAATGTACGTCCCGACATGATTCTCTCGGGCATTTACCTCTACGGCTCCGAAGTGAAGCCCGATCCGCCCGGCGTCGCCCGGCTTGACGGGCTCTGGTATTTCCGGCTCGACAAAGATCGCCGGGGGATGGGGGAGCGCTGGTTCGAGCGGACGCGGTTCCCCTCGGACGAATGGTTCCGCATTGCGGTTCCGTCGCACTTCGAGTCGAGCGGCCTGCCCGGCGCCGCGAACTATGACGGTCAGGTCTGGTATGCGCTTTCGTTCGACACGCCGAAGGGGTGGGGCGGCAAAGCCGTGCGGCTCCGGTTCGAGGCGGTGGACGATGAAGCCGAAGTCTGGCTGAACGGAAAACGGCTCGGGCTCCACACGAAAGAGGGCGACGCCGATACGACCTGGTGGGAGGAGCCGTTCAGCTTCGACGCAACCGCCGCCCTGAAGCCGGAGGGCGCGAACACGCTCGTCGTCCGGGTCGATGACTTCACGCTCGACGGCGGCATCTGGAAGTCTGTGCTGCTGCACATCGGCGACGGCCCCGGCCTTTACAGCGGAAAGTGACGGCGGAGAAACCGGGACCGGCGGTATTCAACCTGGAAACCGCCGGTCCCGTTGTTTTTCCTGCGCGGCGGGACGTTCTTCCTGCCGGATTTTTCCGGGGGACGAAGATCAAAATATGGGGGTAACCCGTTCGCAATCGAGTTTTTATCGATAAATCTGCGCGTCCCCGTCTTGAAAAGTCCGCGATCGGGTGTTATATTCTACACCTTGTATGGATTCAAACTTGGAATGAATAAACGGAAATCAACGTCAAGGAGTTGTTAAAATGGCTGTTCCGAAAAGAAAAACGTCCCGCATGAAGCGCCGTCAGCGCAAGGCCGCGAACCGTTACGAAGGCGTCCAGGCGACCTTCTGCACCAACTGCTCCGCGCCGTCCACTCCGCACCGGGTCTGCCCGTCCTGCGGCTACTACAACGGCAAGCAGGTCCTGAACGTCGAAGCGTAAGTCTCACCCGAAAGGCGGGAGCGTTCCAGAGAGATGAAGATTGCGGTTGACGCCATGGGAGCCGACTACGGCCCGGGTCCGGTGATCGAGGGCGTGGTCATGGCGCTCAGTGATTACCCCGAGTACGAATTCGTCCTGGTCGGCCACTCGGCGAAGCTGCCGTTTTATCTCGAAAAATACGGCATCGCCGGGCATCCCCGCATTTCGATCGTTCACGCCGAGACGGTGTGCGAGATGTCGGAGCCTTCGACGATCGCGCTCCGCGCCAAGAAGGATTCTTCGATTACGACCTGCGCCCGGCTGCTGAAGGCGAAGGAGGTCGATGCCATGGTCACGCCGGGGCATACCGGCGCGACCGTCGCCGCGACCAAAGTGCTGGTCCGGACGCTGCCCGGCATCGACCGCCCGGCGCTGGCCGCCAGCCTTCCGCTTAAAAGAGGCGGCCGCTTCATTCTGATGGATGCCGGCGCCAATACCGAGTGTACGCCGGTCAACATCGTGCAGTTCGCCATCATGGGCGAGGTCTACGCCCAGTATCTTTTCCAGCTTGAAACGCCGCGGGTCAGTCTGCTCTCCGTCGGCGGCGAGGACATCAAGGGGAACGATCTGACCAAGGAGTCGTTCAAACTGCTCGAACAGCGCGAACAACTGAATTTCGTCGGCAACGTCGAAGCCGACGTCATCTTCGAGGATGTGGCGGACGTGCTGGTGACGGACGGATTTTCCGGCAACGTCATGCTGAAGGGTATCGAGGGACTCGCCCGTTCGACCATGTACTGGCTGAAGCGGGTGCTGTCGAAGAATGCGCTCCGGCTTGCCGGGGCGATGCTGGCCAAGAACGCCTTCATCGAACTGAGGTCGCTCGGCGATGCGGACGATATCGGCGGCGCTCCGCTGCTCGGAATTAACGGAATCTGCATCATCGGCCACGGTTCCTCAAGCCCGCGGGCCGTCCGCAGCGCGATCCGGGTGGCCGGCGAATGCGTCACCTTCGGCCTCAATGAACGGATCACCGCCCGGCTCAACGCCACCGGAAGCAATACCGCAGAACTGGAACACGAATTGGCTGACGCGAAGAAGTAAAGGCCGCCGCAGGGTCGGGCCGGCCGGCAGGGAAATCAACATTCACGCCTCAGAAGGAGTTACATGAGCATCAGAATAGCAGGTACCGGATCGTATGTTCCGGAACGGATTTTGAGCAATGCGGATCTCGAGAAAATGGTCGAGACCAACGACGAATGGATCCGTACCCGTACCGGGATTGAGGAGCGGCGCATCGCTTCTCCCGAACAGGCGACGAGCGACCTTGCGTATGAAGCATGTCTGAAGGCGCTCGATATGGCCGGAATCAAAGGGGAAGAGGTCGATGCGATCATCGTCGGAACGATCACGCCGGATTATGTCTTCCCGAGCACCGGGTGCATTCTGCAGGACCGGCTCGGCGCGAAGGGTGCGTTCTGCTTCGATCTCGAGGCCGCCTGCTCCGGTCTTCTTTTCTCGCTTGAAGTCGCTTATTCGCTCATGAAGACGCATCCGAAAAAGTATCGGCACGTCCTCGTCTGCGGCGCGGAAAAGCTGTCGTGCATCACCGACTGGACCAACCGCAACACCTGTGTGCTGTTCGGCGACGGCGCCGGCGCCGTTCTGCTTGAAAATACGGAAGACGAAGGAGCCGATTGCGTTGTGGCCAGCGATCTTCACACCGACGGCGGGTACGGCGACATCCTCAAAATGCCGGCCGGCGGCAGCCGCAGGCCGGCCTCCGTCGAGTCGGTCGGGGCGCATGACCACTTTATTCATATGGAAGGCAAAGAGGTCTTCAAACTGGCCGTCAATGCGATGGTCGGAGCCGGGAAAAACGTGCTCGAAGAGGCCGGAATCACTCCGGATGAGGTCAAGCTCGTCATTCCGCACCAGGCGAACAGCCGGATTATCCTCGCCGTCGCTCCCCGCCTCGGCGTTCCGGATGAACGTGTCTTCATGAATATCAGCCGTTACGGCAACACCTCGGCCGCGTCGATCGGGCTCTGTCTTGATGAAGCGTTTCGCGCCGGCCGCATCGCCAAAGGCGACTATGTGCTGCTGACCGCTTTCGGCGGCGGCCTGACCTGGGGAGCCATGCTGCTCAGGTTCTGACCGTGCCGCGGTTTCGTTCCCCCCTTCGCAAAAACGGGGACGGGGAGTTCGGTCCGGCCGGAATCGCATGTGACGGTTGAATGCGGCCTGATGATGGGACGCCTCTGGAATGCGCACTCCTTCCGGGGGCGCGTTTTTTTGCATCCCCTCAGTGTTTCCGGCCGTCCTGCGTTCCCGCAAAAAAAGTTTCGTTTTTCACTTGTAATATCGCGCAAACGCTTTAAATTGTTAAATGAACCTTTAACAGTTCAGTGAGGAGGTTACCGATATGTTGTGCGATGTCTGCAAGAAGAATGAGGCAACCATTCATATAAAAGAAATGCATGGCGGGGAGACCCATACGGCCAATCTGTGTGCCGCCTGTGCTTCGGAAAAAGAAAAGAACGGCGAATTGAGCGCTCTCGGTTTCAATCTCGCCGAAATGCTCTGCAATCTCGGCAAGATCTCGTCGTCGGCCAAACCGCCGCAGGAGGCTCCGGCCGGGGCTGCGACTGTCTGCCCGAAATGCGGCTGGACGATCGACAAGGTCCGGAATTTCGGCGGCCGGCTCGGCTGTCCGCACTGCTACACGACGTTTGCGCCGATGCTGGCGGAGGCGATCAAAAACGTCCATCGCGGTTCGGTTCATCTCGGCAAGCGTCCGCAGTCCGTTCCGCAGGACGGCCGTGCCGCGCTGGAAGCCGAGCTCGACAACCGGCGGCATGAACTCGACGCCCTCGTCAAGCGCGAGGAATATGAGGAGGCCGCCGTCTGCCGCGACCGGATCAATCAGCTCAAGACGCAGCTCGAGGGGCTGGCAACCGGCGAGGTGGGCAATGACTGACGACATCAACCGGCTGCTTGCGAACCGGGTCAGCTTTCTCGCCGACGCCGGGCCGGATGAGGATATCGCGATCAGTTCGCGCATCCGGCTGGCCCGCAATCTGGCCGGCCACCGTTTTCCGGTGGCCGCCGACTCCGGCGAGCTGCATAAGATCTGCGATGAGGTGTCCGGTGCGGCGGCGGAGTCCGGGGCTCTCGGCTGCCCGGAATGCTTTTCATTCGATCCGGAGAAGATGGACGGACTCGACCGCGAGCTTCTGCTCGAACGCCGCCTGGCCAGCCGTGACTTCCTGAACCGGCCGACTGGAACGCGCCTGCTCGTCAAGGACGACGAATCGCGCTCGGTCATGATCAATGAGGAGGATCATCTCCGCATTCAGACCATGCTGCCCGGTTTCCAGCTCGGTGCGGTCTGGGCGCAGATCGACGAACTTGACAATAAGCTTGCCGCCCGTCTCGATTATGCGTTCGATGACCGGCTCGGTTTTCTGACCTGCTGTCCGACTAATGTCGGTACCGGCATGCGCGCGTCGGTCATGCTGCACCTGCCGGGGCTTGTGCTGACCGGGCAGATTGCGCCGACTATTCAGGGGATCAACAAACTGAATCTGGCCGTGCGCGGCATCGGCGGGGAGGGGACCGGCAATCAGGGCAATCTCTTTCAGGTATCGAACCAGAGCACGCTCGGCGAGAGTGAAGCGCAGATTCTCGAACGGCTCAATACGGTGATCGGCCAACTGATCGCGCACGAGAAGAATGCGCGGCAGCTTCTGCTGCAGCGCGACCAGTTTTCGCTGCTCGATCATGTCGGGCGTTCATACGGAACGCTGCGGCACAGCTACAAACTGAGTGGGGAAGAGGCGGTCAATTGTCTCTCCGGCGTCCGGGTAGGGGTCGATCTCGGCATGTTTTCGGCGCTCGACATCCATACGGTCAATGAACTTTTCATCGGGATCGGCGCTGCGCATCTGCAGAAGGCCGCGGGGCGTGTCCTGAATGCGGCGGAGCGGGATGTCTGTCGCGCGGCGCTCTGCCGGGAAAAGCTGAAGCTCTGATCCCCGCATCGCTGTTTCGGCCCTGTTCGTTTCATGCGTTGCGGAAAAGAAAGTCTGGTCCGGATGGACCGGAAATGATCGTTTTCTTGCACGAGCGGCTTGATTTTCCGGTTTTTTATGGTAACTTTTCCGAACAAGGAATCAGGCAGAAGGGCAAGCGGCGATGAATCGGGTCGGCGGCAAGAACGATACGTTCCGGGAACATATTCTTTCGGAGATTGCAATCGGGGTTTACCGGGGCGGGCAGCGGCTGCCTGCCGAGCGTGAGCTCGGGGAGCGCTACCGGGTCAGCCGCAACACGATCCGCCGCGCGCTGTCGGATCTCGAAACGCTCGGGATTCTCGAACGGCGGCCGCCGGTCGGCACTTTTGTGACGGCGGATGCACTCGAAAAGGCGGCTTCCCGCCGGGGCCGCGCCGAATTCGACGTGACGTTCATCATTGCGCCGGATCAGGCTGCGAATCCGCAGCTTCAGCAGTTGTTCAACTCGTGCCGCCGGCATTTGCCGGAAAAGGTCGGCGTGTCGGTGCTGTTCAGCGATCTCGACGGCGAATTTCCGGAGCCGGGTTACGCGCCGGACGTCGCGGTGGTGTTCGGCAACTATACGGATGAGCAGCTCGCCGCCGTCAGAGCCGGCGCGAAGGAGCTGGTCCTGCTCGGCCATACGCATCCGACCTGTAAATTCATCGACAGCGACAACTACGCCGGTGGCCGGCTGATGGCCGGACACGCGCTGGAGAACGGCCACCGCCACCTGGCTGTGCTCGGTCCGCGCGGTGCGGATGACGCCAGCGATTTCGCCCGGCGGCTGGCCGGAATCTGCGATGCGGTTTCGGAGGCCGGCGCGCAGCTTCAGGTCTGCCGCATGAGCCTGGACGAAGTCCGGAACATGGGGCCGAGCTGCGACCGGGCGCTCGGTGAATTTCTGCGGCGCGACCCGGAGCTCTCTCTGGTCATGGCGCTCTACGATCAGCTTGCGTTGAGTGTGATCGATTTTTGCCACCGCCGCCGCCTCCGGGTGCCGGACGATATGAGCGTGATCGGTTATGACGACCAGTGCTATGTCGAGTTCCTGAAGCCGCCGCTGACGACGGTCAAGGGATTCGGCGAAGCGATCGGGGCCCGGCTCGCCCGTTTCGTCCGCGCGGTGATGGAGGGGGACGCCGACGGGCTCGAACTGCGCGAGATGATTCCGCCGCTCCTGATCACCCGCGGAACCGTTTCCGCACGCGGAAACACAAGATAACGGTAAAAAATCCTGTTGCGCCCTTGACAAACCCGGCTTCGGGATTATATTAAAAAACGTACCGATTCAGATCGGGCGGTTAGCTCAGTTGGTTAGAGCGCTGCTTTCACACGGCAGAGGTCACGTGTTCGAGTCACGTACCGCCCACCATTTTCAAAATTCTCCACCGACCGGTCTTCTGGTCGGTTTTTTCGTTTCGGGGGTAAATTTGAGCTCAACTCGCGTTTTGCCCGAAAGCGGAGAATCTCCTCTTTTCTCTTATGAAGGTGTGTTTCAGACCCTCTCCCGGTAAATTCTCCGGGGGAGTAAAAGACCGGTCTTTTGGTCTGGAGAGCATTTTTTGGAGGAAACACACGTCGAGAAGCTCGACCTTTGATCGTCAATTTTTCTCTGCTATACATTCATTTTGTAATCTTTTATTAAGGTAACATGTTTGTACTCAACTGATAATGCAAAAATAAACTTGCAAAGGACATGTGTTCAAAAAATCAAGAGGTCGACCCCTTATTCGCGCAATTCATAACAAAAGACTTTTTGATTCAGAGAATTTTTCGAGTTTTGCGAAATTCGCTTTTCAGAACAAACGACCTGACGACAACATTCGGACAACATTAATCCTGTCGAAGAATATTCAACTTTTATGCTATTCTAATTCCGGTCAGCAATCAAAAAATAGAAATTCCCCCTATTGTAAACCAATCATTTATGGTATATATTCACCGTATCAGTTTGCTATAAGACATGAAATACAGGAGGAGAAAATCATGCCTTTTGAAATTGGGACTTTTTCCGTTACGTTATTTGCACTCCCGCAGGATTTGCCGGAGAACTATATAGATTTGCTGAACGCCAATCGTGCCGGCTGCATAGATTTGGTGAAAGATGAGCCGGAGATTGGCTGGGCGTCAGGACGTTGTCTGCTGGATTCAAAAATAGAGCAGAGCACCGTGCTATGGAACAATCTGATTTACATCAGTCTGCGCAAAGCAGAGCGCAAGATACCATCTTCTATGCTCAAGGCATGGTGCCAGCAGGCTGAACTGGTCTGGATGCGCAGCAACGGACGTAGCAACGTGCCGTCGAAGCAGAAGAAGCAAATCAAGGCGGAGGTGATTGAAAAGAATCAGGTGTCGGTACCTCCAACGCTTTCCTCTATTCCGGCCGTCATAGACAGAACAAATCACATGCTCTATCTCGGGGCATCCTCCTCCGCACAAATAGACCTTTTTATCGAATATTTTATCAAAACATTCCAGTTTGAACCGGTACAGATTAATCCCGACTATTACAGTGAAATGGAGTTCGGAAAGCATGCCGATGAACTTCCTGTGATTGAATTCTCTGTCCGGGCGGATGGCGAAACTGTTCCCGGACGTGATTTTCTGACATGGCTGTGGTATTTTTCCGAACAGGAAACCGGAGGTATGCTGGAGGTTCCAGAAGTCGGGGAATGTACCTTTACGATCGAGGGTCCTTTGACATTTGCGCTGGCAGGCGAAGCCGATGGAGCAGCGGAAAACACCCTCAAGAACGGGAACAGTCCTTTACGGGCGGCTGAAGCAAAAGCTGCACTTTCAGTTGGCAAAAAGCTCAAGAAGGCGAAATTCTATCTGGAGCACGAGGAAAAAGTCTGGCAGGGAATGTTTGATGCGGACACTTTTTCCTTTGGTGGAATGAAACTCCCTGAAGGCGAAGAAATGGAACCGGACGACCGTCTGGAGGAACGCATGGAGCACATGAATACATTCCGTCTGGTGCTTGCGGCATTCTTCAAAAAGTTCGTAGAAACGCTTCTTTCCTCAGACTGGGAGTCCGAAGAAAGGAAAATCCGGGAATGGGTTGTGGAACGTGATGAGAGATAACTCTGCATCAAGCAAATAAGAAACCTTGAATTATGAAACACGAAAAGCAGAAGATACTTGCGGCATTCGACCTGGAGACATCGGGGCTTGACCCGGCTGTTCATGATATTATTGAAATAGCCATTGTACCTCTGAATCCAGATTTCAAACGGTCGGATCTGCCGGAATTCACAGCCCGGATAAAAGCCGTCCATCCAGAGAATGCCGATCCTGAATCCCTGAAAATCAGCGGGCTCAACCCGTTTGAAGGCGAAGATATCCAAAAGGTTGCCACGGATATAACCAAGTGGATGTCGGATAATCATATTGAACGCATCGAGGCTGTGGGGCATAATCTCAGGTTTGACCTGGATTTCTTCCAGATAAAGTTTCCGTCACTTTTCCGCATATTTTCCAGTCATTTTCACGACAGTATGCAACTTGCCATTATTATCAATGATATTTCTTTACTGCAAACTGGGAAGAAACTTTTTCCGAGTGTCAGTTTGCGGAACCTGAAACTTCAGCTTGGGATGGAAGATCCGGTTCAGCACCGGGCCATGGATGACGCTCTTGACGCTGCTGAACTTTATCGTCGTCTGCAGACAAAGCTGATCATTAACTGACAGGAACGATTTTTATGCCGAACATTCAAAAAATCTTGAACGAAGAAATCCGCCGTTTGGCTCGCAGAGAAATCAGGAACGAGCTTGTAAATCTGAAGGAGCAGCTTGCGTTGATGCGAAAAACCATTACGGAACAAAACCGCAGAATCAAGGCGTTGGAGGACGTGGTTCCCGCGCCTGCGAAGCCGGTGCGGTCACCCGTAAATCCTTCGACTGCAGCAAAGCCGGTACGTGTTACGGCAGGTCGGATCAAAAAGCTGCGAATGGAGCTTTGCCTTTCCCAAAGGAAATTTGCCATTTTGCTGGGCGTCAACCCTAACTCGGTTTACTATTGGGAGTCCGGAAAAATCGAGCCGAAAGAGACCCAGAAACGCAAAATTGCGGCAATCCGTGATGCAGGGAAACGCGAGTTGGCGAAATTGATGGCGGAAAAGAATATTGTGATAAAATTGAAAGCTCCGGGAAAGCCGGGAGAAACAGTAAATGAGCAAAAAAAGCAAAGCGGAAAAGCGAAAAGCCAAACTCAGGGCGAGAAAACAGCAGATCGCCCTCAGTGAACAGAGTCTTTCCACACGTCTTTCCTGTGCGTTGGAGAAACTATGCGAACCGGTCATGCCGGAATACATAGACGATTCCAACGGACCGGATCTTGTTGGTCGTCGGATTGTCTGGCGGATGGGACAGATTGCCTGGAACATCGTGGTTACCGGGCGCAGAGAGTCTATATCGGAGGCGTTTCAGCGCACTCAGTTGGATGTGGAACAGCAAAAAACTGTTCAAAATGAGATCATCGGTTTGGCCAAACGAAAATATGCCGAATTTCCGAACCTGCGTACTGCCATCCGGGATTTTTCTGTATTGCGTGTCGGCGGTGTTCCCCACATCAAAGCACGTCCGGGCGATACATTTCCGGAAATACCGTTTCCCGAGTTTGGCGAGCCTGAAAGCGAGCCTGAGACGGGTTCAGATGTCACGCCGGATATCGTTCGTACTCTGCGCAAAAGGATGAAATTGACGCAGATTCAGTTTGGTGAGATCTTTGGCATGACGTCGAAAAAAGTTTCCGCTTGGGAACATGGCAAAGCAGAACCGACCGAGGAACAAAAACAAAAAATTCAAGCTTTGCTGAAAGAAAATAATGAGCAAGAACGGGAAACATGCTAATAATATACCGCGTTGCAAACGTATGGCACGGGAACAGAGGCTGCAGTCGGCCAAATCAACAGGCTTTCTCTCAAAGCATATTGCGAAAGATATGGTCAGGCATTATGCCCGCTGGTATGGCGTTGATCTGTTGTGTGCGATTGCTGAATTGCGTCAACTGGGACTCGAAGTATCTCCTGAACGGGAAAAAGCTGTCAAAACCACTCTACGGAATCGCCTGGAACAGAAACGGAAAAGTCAGGAAGAATCATTCAGTGCGAATATCTCATGTGATTCCGATGAAACATTTGCATTCATTGCCGGGTACACGTCTGGAGGAGCGCCATATGGGGTTACGTGGGGTGAAATGGAAGATGCTGATGGAGAAGTGAAATAAATGAGCAAAAAAAATCACAAGGGCAGGATAAGTTTAGAAAAAGAACTTGAGGACATCTTTTCAGAATTGTCTTTATGTTCGGGCTTGCCTGTAGAAAATATTGACAACGGGAAAACCGGAAGAAGTGGAAAAAAAAGAGGTCGGCCACCAAAAAATTCCTGTCGGGCATTGATCCCGTTGGACACTGCAAAAATCCGCCGGGGGTATCTGAAGGAATATAAGCGCCGGAAAAAAGTCCTTGAAAGGTTGGAGGAGCAACTTCAACGGTATGAAGAATCAGACGAGCCGGAGTACCGTAAATATCTTGCTCGCACGTTCGGTGCGGAACAAACCCTTTTACGCGAGCTGACGGAACAGATACATTTGTGTCAGAACCGATATGAAAAAATTCGCTTTCTAGCCCATGAATCCCATATGTCGAAGGAAAGGTATTGTTTTACCTTGCGTTCACAGCTTACCTCCGAACAGAATTTCTGGGAACTTCTGGAGATGGAATTGCAGAGATTCTTGGAGTCTGGCAGAAAAACACGAGAAGAAGAAAAACGGGAATATGAAAAGAGCGCCCGGGAACTTCGTTCCGCCGTCTTCGGTGTTGATGAGGACGAAGATATTGAAATGGACGAAACATGTGAGGACGATGATGATTTTGAAAAAATCTTCCAAAAGCTCTTTGACAATCTTTTGGGAGATGACGATAACATTCCGGAGGAAGAATCGGAAGTCAGTGAACTGAAAAAACTGTATCGTGAGCTCTGCCTTCAATATCATCCGGACAGAATGGGAGCTCATGACGCTAAAACGCAACGCCTTTGGCATGAGATACAGGACGCGTATGTGAATCGTGATCTTGAAGGGTTGCGCGCCATCCGTTCCGGAATCGAATTGGAATCTGGGGAAACGACTCTCAGCTGTTCTGAAATCGACGAGATGCTCCTGGATATTGAGTGGAGTATTCAGGAGAAACGTTCTGAACTCCGTGCACAAAAAAAGACTCCGATTTGGGGATTCTCTTCATGGACGGAACAGAAGCGGAAACAGATAGCCAAAGAGATCAAGTCGGAATTCGATCAGAATGCCCAAATGACCAGGTTGCAGTTACAACGTTTGAAAACGGAATTAGAGCGTCTGCTTCAATGGAAGCCCAAGGAGAAAAAACGTCCAATTCCGCAGAAGAAAACGAATGCGCAGTTGCGTAATGAGAAGCTGGCTGACATCCCGGATTTATTTGATTTGTAGATGTCAGATTTCTTTCAAGAGAACTTTTTCCTGTTCCGCCCATGAGTCGGGAAGACTCCGGCGGCAACTATCCAAGGAAAGGTCAAGTTCACCGGAGAGGAGTTTATGGATGATCTTAGGGGAAAGGAGTGTCAGGCGAATCGTCCGGGAAATCAGCCCAGAATCAACTCTGACGGTTGCAGCCAGATCCTTGATGTTGGAAAATTTTCCTTCATCAATCATTTTCTGCCAGCGGAAAGCCCGGGCAAGAGCCAGCTGAATTGGAGTATATTCTACATGTTCACTGTCGGGGGTAAAAATTCTCGTTCTGCCACCGGCGATTTTGAAAATCAACGGGATCGTCACCCGGACATTCCCGTTTTCCAGAACTTCAATCTGTTTCTTCTCCATTCGCGATTTCCTCCATAAGAGTTTTGATACCTGAACTCTTGAATTCTACAGTGAGCTTGCCTTCGTGAACTTCGACCTTTTCCAGGAGGAGATGGAGAAGGCGGTTCATTTCACCGGGCGAGATCTCCTGCCAGAATGTTTCTTTGAACAGTTCTGCGATTTTCTCTGCGGGAAGATTCAACACTTGCGCCAGTTTTATCAGAATCGTCGGTGTCTGAAGCATTTTCATCACCTGTTCCCGAGTGATCCGCTCCACATCTCCTGCGGGGATCTGGCGCACCGGGCAAGTCGGAGTTGCCCGTTTGGAATCCTTTGCACAGAAATAATAGTAATACTGTTTTCTGCCTTTCCGCGCATAGGTTGGCATCATTGCGCAATCGCAGTGTCCGCAGCGTAAGATTCCTTTTAACGGAGCAATGATTTCAGTCCTGGGCATATGGGCTGGTGCGGGATCATTCACTCTGAGAATTTCCCGAGTCCGATCCCAGACGTCCTGGTCGATAATCGCTTCCTGTTCTCCATCACAAATGCTGTTTTTGTAGTTGACCTTACCAACGTAAGTATGGTTGCTCAGAATCCGATAAATATGCTGTCTGTTCCAAATTCTTCCCTGCTTGGTTCGAATCCCGTCTCTGTTGAGTTCCTGAGCAATCAGTGCCGGAGACTGAACCTCGATGAATCGCTGAAAGATTCTTTGGATGATCCGTGCTTCCTCCTCCACGATGATCAGCTTCTTGTTTTCCACACGGTATCCCATCGGAACGCGACCGCCGACCCATTTACCTTTCTTCCGGCTGGCGGACATCTTGTCGCGTACACGCTCGGTGATAACCTCCCGCTCATATTGCGCGAAGGTGATAAGAATGTTGAGCATCATTCGCCCGGCGCTGGTGGCGGTATTGATTTCCTGCGTCACCGCGACGAACTGTGTGCCCCATTCGTCAAATTTCTTGGAGAGGTCTGCAAAATCACAGATGGATCGGGAGAGTCGGTCGATCTTGTAAACCACGATGATGTCGACCAGCCCGGCTTCACAGTCGGCAAGGAGCTGCTGAAGCGCCGGGCGTTTCATATTGCCGCCGGAATATCCTCCGTCGTCATAACGAGTCGGGAGGCAGACCCATCCGTTGGCTTTCTGACTGGCGATATAGGCTTCGCCAGCCTCCCGTTGAGCATCCAGACTGTTGAATTCCTGATCCAGTCCTTCCTCAACGGACTTGCGTGTGTAAATCGCGCATCTCTTCTTTGGAATCGTCTGCATCACCATCACTTCACCCCGAAAAAGAGTTTGCCGTTCCAGCGAGTCCCGGTAATTTCGCGGGCGATGGCGGAAAGCGATTGATAGACCGTTCCGTCATATTCGAATTTTCCATTCCCGAGAGCCGTCACTTCATATTTTTTACCTTTCCAGACCCTCTGGTAGCGAGTTCCGCACACATGGGAAACTCCATTTTTTCCATACCGGAGATTTGCCTGGGGATCGCCGTCTGCAATCTGCTCAAGAAGTTGCCGGTCCGCTTCGGAGAGTCCGCCGTAATAAATCTCTTGAATCCGGTAGGCAAGACGGCGGCGCAGGTTTGCAATATTGGTCTGCCCCGGTTCAAAGCCAAAGAGTTCACAGAATTTTTCCCGAAGTTCTGCCTGATTCATCAGATCCAGCAACTCCAGCTGCCGTTTTACCTCAGATTCATTCATCATGCCGTAACCCCTTTGCTTTTCTCTATATACAAGCATTTATCCCTGCGTTTATCCAGTTCTTTTGCCTTGATTCTGCGAAGAACTGCGGCAATCAGATCGATCGCCTGACGAATATTTTCGGGAAGTTCCCGTTTATCCATTTTTCTGTCTCCTGAGTTCGGAAAGTTTGAGTCTGCCATTCGGGGGAATCCCGCCAGGGCGTTTGTCGGAAAGGCGGATCATCGGCTTGCGGTCGAGCTTCGCGGGAAGCGTCTCGGGCAAAGATGCGCCGAGCATGGATCCGCAGACCGCACAGCCTGCGACACAGTCCAGAAAGTGGTTGTCGTGCGACTGAGGCTTGAGTTTCCACTCGTCGACCGTGCGGCCGCGCCCCTGTGTTTTGACGCGGTATTCAGCGGTCAGATGCTCTGCGAAGAGTTGATGAGCTCCGGGGATCCGTCCGTAGAGCGTGAGCGACCCCTTGTCGCCGACGGGAACCGCGAGCCGTGCGTGAATAAAACTCTTCCAGTAGTTTGTGTCGTAGATGACATGCCGGATCGCCCGTTTCCCGGCGACATTCGGAATCATCCAGTTGAATCCGAGCCGGTCGCCCTGCTGTTTGCGGTATTCGGTCATGGGTTTCGAGGAAGCGCCGACGTATCTGCCATGCGACGGCAGGATCACTCCGGCATGGGAACTCTGACGGCAGAACTGATAGACGACATCGGTTGACTGTCCCCAGTTTGCATCCACGAGAGCGCGCTCGATTTTCAGGACAGCCCCGTCCTCGCGCTCCCACTCGCGCCCGAGGCATTCATCGGTCAGCGCGGACAACGCGGCGTACAAGGCCCCCTCGAAGCCCGCTTTCGGGAAGAGCGTCTGAATGCTCGGATTCGCATCGGCAAGCGAATACTCGTGCCGGTGCTGATCCGGCCATGAGCCGTAGTCGATGACCGCGCCGGTGAAGTCCTCCGCCCATGCGATCACCACATAGAAAAGCAGCGCTTTCTGGACGTCGACAAACATCGTGAGGCGATCGCATTTCAGCGGAACGCGCCGTCGGGCAAGTCCGTTGATCTTTGCACAGATCTCGTCCACGGAAAGGAGCGAGTCATCCGCCGTGTCATCCGGAAGCGGGTCGTTCTGATACTCGCTCATAAAGGCTGATTCATCCTGAAACTTCAGGTTCATCGCGTGTTGAAGCGCCGATACTTCATCGTGGTTGAAACGGGCCTCCCAGCTCACTTCCGCTCCGGCGTCCATCGCTTCCCGGTTCGCCAGATAAAACTCCGTCGCCTTCTGGAAATTGCCCTCCGTGCGCAGAGCTTCCGCCCGGATCTCGGCGTATTCCTCCCACAGTTTCATATTTGTGGGGAAGCGGTAGACCATTCGGGTCTTTTCGCCGTTCCAGTCCGGATGTGTGTTTCGGTTGAGGATGATGTCAGCCATGTCACCCGGGCGGATGATCGTGCAGGGCATGATCCCTGAGATTTTCTGCCCCGGACCGGCAAGTCCCA
Source organism: Victivallis lenta (assembly GCF_009695545.1). NCBI lineage: Bacteria > Pseudomonadati > Lentisphaerota > Lentisphaeria > Victivallales > Victivallaceae > Victivallis > Victivallis lenta. The sequence continues at coordinate 64,701 of NZ_VUNS01000027.1, forward strand.
GGATGTCTCCGGCAAGCACACGAACCCGCTTGCGTGTCTGTTCCAGCGATCCGGCGGATTCCGAGGTCTGCGGATCGTCGATGATGACAAGTGATGGGCGCACGCTCCGGCCGTCGCTCCGCTTGAACTTCATACCACGGATACGGCCGGTGATGCCGGCGACTCGGACGATGATGCCGGAAGCCCTGCTTCCTTCGACGGTCGGCAGAACGATCTCGTTGCTCGTCCAGGTGATGCGGGTGCGCTCGCCCTTGTAGAGCTGTCCGGCGCAGCGGTTCGCGATCCCCTCCAGCTGTGCCACCGGATAGCACACCTCCGGAAAGTCTTCGGCGAGACGCTCGTTGACCTCCAGCTCGGTCTTCAATGAATCCAGAAGCTCCAGAGCCGCTGATTCAGTCGCGCCGATCAATACCACAAACTCGCGGTGACCGTAGAGCATTGACCAGAGCGCCGCGCTTTCCGTAATTGTCGTCTTCCCAGAACCGCGCGGGAGCGCCAGCGCAAAGAGTCCGCCTCGCAGAACCGCCGTTTCAATCTTCTCAATCACCTTCAGATGATCCGGCGACCATGCAAGAGCATAGGTCTCCGGGAAATAGCTCTCGCAGAAAAGCTGGAAATTGCGTTCGCACGCGGCTTTCCTGTCGGGATTCACGACCTCCGGGAGCGGGCCGATGTCGCGTCCGGCGAGCGACTGTTCCGCCTGACGGTCGCGCTCGGCGTTGCGCCGATCCTCATAGCTGCGCGCGCCGGACGTCTCCTCCGGAGTGTGTTTCCGGTCGAACATCCAGGCAATGTATTTCAGGAGGTTGATGTTGCGCGGATTCTCCGAGGAACCGATCCGGAAGCCGACGCGGTTGAACTCGCGGTAAAGCCGCGCCTGCGCCAGAACAAATCCGAACGACGTGGAGTTCAGAAGCCGTGCGATGTCCACCACGCGCATGTTACTCGGATTGATCATAGAATCCCCCCAAAGTTGCCACCCTTCGGCCACGGGCCTCGGGTCTGCTTTGCGGCTTCGGGTACTTTGCGGGGACCCCGGCTCTCCGGTATTCCGTGCGGCTTCGCCGTACTCATATCTGCGGGCAAGGTATTTTTACAACTCATCATTTTCCTCCTTTGCCAGCCAGGCGGCATATTCAATCAGATTGATCGTGCCGTCCGGATTCCGCGGCGCACCGGAAGCAAGATCTTCGGCAATCATCTCCGGAGAAGCGGTCCGGGATCCGGCCTGTTTCAGCAATCTCACCAGCACTTCAGGCTGCAATGCAGTGATTTTCAAAGAATTATCCATCTATTTTGCCTTTATTTTCAGATTGCGACTGGATAAGTGGCGCAAGTCATGGTTGTATATGCACCAGCGAAGCAAAGAAGTCGCAACTCAAACAACCACAAGGAGGTAAGTATGTGCGACACGAGCAACATCACAGTCGGAACCATCGTCATGGTGAAAGTCGGACGCAATGAGATCGAGGTCGTCGTAACCGAGATCACCGCGAACGGCTGGAAAGTCAAAAAGGTCGGCAGCAACCGCGAGTTCATCGTCACAAGAATCGAACGGGTCATCGCCGAACCGGGAGCGCCGGAAGCGGCTCCCGCAACGGAACCGGAGGCGGAATCCGCTGCGCCGGAAGCGGAAGAGGAAGTGGACACGCCCAATCTCGCGCCGGAATCCGGCGGATCGCCGGAGAAAAAGCTCTCACTCCTGAATGCGGCTCTGCAGGTTCTCAAGCGCAGCCGGACACCGCTCAACACGAAAGAGATCCTCGCGCAAGTCATCGAAGAAGGTCGCTGGAGCCCGAATGGAGCAAAGACTCCGGAGCAGAGCCTTTACTCCGCATTCTTCCGCGAGATCAAGGAGAAGGAGACGCCGCGCGTCCGCAAGAGTGCCGCCCGCCGGGGCGCATTCGAGTTCAACAGCTGACCGAAAACTGAAGAGGGTGCTCACAGTATGAGTACCCTTGCTGATCCCCATTCCTTTTTCCCAAGAGTGCTTCCGGATTATGGCTTCGGAGGCTCCCTAAATAACCCCACCTCTGACATCGTGTCGCTCTTCAACCACGGGGTACAATCCGTGCCCCTCCATCTTTGCAACGTACTAATTCAGGGATCTTTCGAGTTCAACAAGTGACCGAAGCAGTCAGTACAGAAGTCGGAGCGGAGATTGCATCATTGCCACCATGGATGTAGATAGTGTCTACTACCCTGTAGTTTTTATTCTTCGACTGCCGGAGTAAGTGCCTGCCAGTCACACCCCTCGCCATGGACGAACTCCGCCCAGCGGCGGCGGATCACGTCCGCATACTTCGGATCAAACTCCATCGTGCAGTTGACGCGGTTTGTCTGCTCGCAGGCAATCAGCGTGCTGCCCGAGCCGCCAAACAGATCCAGCACGGTCTCACCCGCCTTCGAAGAGTTGAAAATCGCCTTGATCGCCAGAGCGGTCGGTTTCTGCGTCGGATGCACATATTCCCGCGTGTTGTCCCGCTTGATGTCCCAGACCGTCGTCTGACAGCGGTCGCCGAACCACTCGCAGTTCTCGCCCTCATGACAGCCGTAAAAGCACGGTTCCGCCGCCCAATGGTAATCGCTGTGACCAAGGATCATTCCCTTGTTCCAGAACAATACCTGTTTGGATTTCAGTCCGGCATCAATGATGGCGTGTTCAAACTGCAAATGATTGCTGCTGGCATACCAGATGTAGAACGCCCGCTTTTCCCGGAGGCTCGCTTTCAGATTTTTGAATGCGGCAAGCAGGAACTCCGAAAGTTTTTCCCCGCGCAGATCGTCGTTTTCAATGACCTCCCACAGACGGCCGCCCGGATTGTTCACACCGCGATAACTGACTCCATACGGCGGATCGGTGAAAACGAGATCCGCTTTCCCGCCGTTCATGAGACGGGCAACGTCTTCCGCCCTGGTGGAATCGCCGCACATGAGCCGGTGCTTGCCGAGCTGATAGATCACCCCAGGCTGACTGACCGGATCCTCCGGAACATCCGGGACGGCGTCGGCGTCCGTCTCTCCCTCGGCAACCACATTTTCTTCGGAACTTCCGTTCAGCAGACGGTCAAGCTCGTCGGTGTCGAAGCCGAGGAGCGACAGGTCAAAATCCTTTTCCTGCAAATCGCGCAGTTCGATCGGAAGAAGGTCGTAGTTCCACTCCGCGATCTCGCCGGTCTTGTTGTCCGCGATCCGGTACGCCTGTACCTGTTCCGGCGTGAGGTTTTCCGCGATCACCACCGGCACTTCCGAGAGGCCGAGCTGTTCCGCCGCTTTCAGGCGGGTGTGGCCGACAACCACGACGAGATCCTTGTCCACGACAATCGGCTGCTGGAAACCGAACTCCTTAATTGAGTTGGCAACCGCCTCCACCGCGCCGTCGTTGAAGCGCGGGTTCTTCTCATACGGATGGATCTCCGAGAGTTTCATCATTTGAATCTGCATAAAGGTTCCTTTCCTGGAAAAATGATTTGCAAAAGCAAGATTCGGAGCTACTTTTGCAAGGGTTGAAGAATTGAGAATTCCGGAGAAAGACGATTTCGCCGGAAACGGGGCAAACAGCCCCGGTGTCGCATTCGATTCCGACCCGCTATACAGCCCCGGCGAACGTGCTGTCGCGCGCGTAAGAGGGCTGTCCGGGGGCGTGTCGGCGCACTGTCGGAGCGGGTCGCAAGTCGTTGAGAATCAACGAGCATAAAAATTTTATCACCGGCAAGCAAGTCTGCTTATAACGCCGACTCCTTCCGCGCGCCCTCGAAAAATCCCTTTCAAGGGGGGAACCGTTGACTCTGGAATGTACATAAGCCTCGCCGCCTCATTTTCGACCCCTCGAACTTTCTGTGCTTCTATGAGGCTGGAAATACCCTTAAAATAAACGACAGATTTTTCCGTCATTTCGACAAAAGTGACGGAAAAGTGACGGAGGCTCATGAGTGCATCGGCTATTCCCGGTTTTTCTTCTGGATCTGATAAATCCGCCGTGGGGTGAGTCCGACCATGTCTGCGACCTCGCCGATGGGAGTGCCGGAGGCAACCATGTTCTGCACGAAGTTCTTGTCTGCCTTTGACTTGTAGTTCACCGGAGGGATATAAAGCAGACCGCGCCAATGCTTTTGAACCGCCTTGAGCAGTTCGGACGGCAGCACATCTGCCGCATTAGCATAAACGGACATGGCTGTTTTCCTTTACTTTTTGTGTTTGAACTCACCGCACCAGTCATCATCCTTGACGACCGGCCACTCTATGTACGGGGAATGTGCATACCTGACAGTTGACGGTGCGTGGCGGCGGCAAATACTGCCGGAGCCTTTGCCTCTGGAATCAAAAAATTTGCATTCGGAACATGTCTTAATGTGCCGATCTTCTGTTTTCATAAAAATCCTTTCAAAAATGTTGTTCACGGCTTTCACGGCTCTTTATATGCAAATGAAAAAAAGAAAGAAGTCCGGGAACAGCTGTGAAGTGGTGAAAAGCTAAAAAAAACAGAAGAAAAATAATATATTTTGAGTGTAAATATATATATTATTATTTTTTTCTGTTCTTCTCTTTTCATTCTGCTATTCACACTTTTTTCCTTCACTTTTCCCGGCGTTTTGCATCTTTTTTTCCGGGAAGCCCTGGACCGTTCACATTGTTTTTTGTGAATCATTCCACGAGCCGGTATATTTTTGCCGCAGGTCTGACGGAAGAGTCATATTCTACCTGAACAGTGCCCTTTTCCTGCAGGGTTTCTGCGATTTTCTTCATGGAGTCCGCAGACTCGTGCAAAAGCCGCAGAAGTTTGCTGTGCGGCAACCGGCCGCCATGCTCCTGCAGTTTGCGGATTGCTCTCTGACATTTCTCATCGAAGATGTTTTCATAGACATAGCGGTCCGCCATGTAAAGCATCCGCCGTGTCAGATGATCGATGAACTTCCACGCCCACTTGACCGATTTGTCGGTGATCAGCGGGTTGTAGACGTTGCTGCTGATGCCGTGCAGCATGGCGAGCTTGCACACCTTTTCATGGGCGCGCGCCCACAATGCCTTGGCGGCTCCTTCATTCTGTGCTTCATAGAAGTTGTAGCGCCGGTCGCATTCCTGCTGAACTTCCCGGAGCGCGGCAGTTGCCTCGGGCGTTTCCGTAATGATCAGCGGCTTTGGATACTCGTTTGTCAGATTGCCGTTCACATCAAGATTCGCGAGGTAGGTTGCCGCGCGGATCAGCGAATCCGAAGGCGTGATCGGCTGGGGATTGCCGGCTTCGCCACGTTTGCCCGCTTCCACGATGATGCACCGGGCGACCAGCCCGTTTTCAAGCACACGCCGGGAAAGCGATTCATAGAAATACTGCGGAATCGCGGTTCCCAGCAGAACCAGATTCGGATTCACAATATGCGCGATCTCATGAACAGTGCCGTCTTTTTTCTTCGCTGACGCTTTTTTGCGCAGCGGATAGATGGTGTTGGACGCGCCATAGAACTTCAACAGCTTTTCGTTGATGGATTCCGCCCGGTTGTCTTTACTGTATTTCAAAGTATTGAAAATACAGTCGAACTCATCCGCCTGAAACAACATGGACGGGTGCATGAACAGGGCATCCTCGAGTCCTTCTCCGGAAGCGAAGGCATCGCCGATCGCCCCGGCGACTCCCGCGCGGAAAGCGATATTGAAATTCACCTTGCGCGGATGATCTTTGCCGGTTCCGCTGTCTGCCAGCGCGATGAGATAGATGTTGCTCCGATTGTCGCGCTTGTCCTGCACCTTTCGCCCGACGAGAAACGCCAGGAGCGCCAGTGCGCCGGTGAACGAAAGAACACGGTTCGGATACGGAGCCGACTGCATTGAGAGCTTGACGACATCATCAATGAATCCGGGAATCGACAACAGCTTGTCCGGGACGGGTCCGGGATTGGGAAAGAGAGGAGCCTCCTTTTCCTGCTTTTCGATCCTGTTCGGTTTCAAGATTCCGCTCAGATCCACATCGGAGTTCGCCTCCTCCCGGCGGTCGTAGCATCCGGGTTCGCGGAGTTCACGCAAGGCGCGCCAGTCGTTGCCGGAACAGCCGTTGTGATGGCATTTGAATGCCACCGCCCCGGACGGTTCCTGAATCAGAACGGCGGACTTGTTTGCGTGCGCCTCATTGAACGGGCAGACGGGGAAAATCCACTTTCGTCCCCCCTTCCACGGCTGTGGAGAGCCAAGCTCGGGGCAGTACTGCGCGATCCAGGAGTCCAGATCAAACGCCGGCATTGTGTGCTTCCAGTCGTCATCCGGAACGTCTGTTTGAGTGTCTTCACTCTGATGCGACACAATATCCTGCATTTGCTCCCGGGACACAGACACAATATCTTGTGGTTCTTCCAGAATCCGGGCCATGCGGTGCGGACGTTCCGGGATGGAGTCGCCCTTGCAGTTCATTGTCCCGGGAAGCCGCCAGATCCGCGCCGGATTGTGAACCGACGTGTCGATCGCGACCTGTTCGGACG
>NZ_VUNS01000028.1 GCF_009695545.1 Victivallis lenta
TTGACGAAACAGACTTATCGAGGTATTTTTCATTACGGAGCCCTCCTTTGGGGTTAGGCAACCGTAATATACTGTTACGGACAAAGTTTGGCTCCGCCTTTTTGGCTAATTGTTAGGACACGTCTGATTTTTCTATAAACATAAAATAATTACCATCAAAAAAAATATCAATATGCAATTACTCCATTGAATATGAAAAAAATTTATTTATCAATCTATCTTTTCTTTATTCTGGGGTCGCGCCAGCGCCGCATATATGACGTATTGGTGCATCCCCAGAACGGTTCGGAGAATCATTATAAAAAAATTGAAAAGTTATTCGAAATTGTCAGGGAATTCGATAGTGAGTTATTAAGGTTTATAGTGCATAACAGAAAACACAGCAGAGGAATTCTTTATAAAGAATATAACCTGGTAACCACTCCGGTTCAAGAAAATATCACCCCCGTTGTTTCTCGCTTCGCAATTGGTTCGTTTTGCTTCATTCATGGCTCCAAATGTAAATAATGATTTCTCCGGAGCAAAGAAAGCACAGTTGATTTTCCTGATCAGATATGGGACTCCTGAAGCAAATTCGCCGGCAGAATACCTGAACCATGCACCAAATCCCCGAAATCCAGTCAATGATCTCAGTTCTTTAAAAAATGCTCCTATCCTGAATTCTGATTGTAAATATTATGGATATGACAACACTTTTCGAACAATATGAATGTGGCAATTCACTCTTGACAACACAGATTTTCTGGTATAATTAACCATTGGTGGGGCAGTACAAAACTGCCCGAAGGTGTGGACAAGGCAGTCAGGCAACAAACAGATCCCTCTAAAACGTCGCATCCTAGTGATTGGAAAAAGCAAAATTTTTATTGTGGTATATTTATAATTATATGATATAAAATAATTACCATGGATGCAAAAATGAAAATATTGAAACCTGAAAGGCCTGGAGGCTCTCTAATCGTTCAAATTATAGCAGTTTTTTTACTATTACTATTTATCGGTTGTATCTATATCCCATTGTATTACTGGAATATTCCCTTCCTGAATCATTTATTCAACACTTGGTGGCTATGGGTACTTCCCAGCCTTCCCGCAATATGGTTTTTATGGCTCATCGTAGACTCTGTTATTGCTTTTCATACAAAGCATTGTTTGTTGCATTTGATTGATTTTCAAGTTGATGAAATAAAGGGAAACATCCAGATTACGTTCAAACTTAATGGTTTTCCTGAACCACAGATAACAGAAGAAATGTTACAAGCAAAATATCAGCCTATTTACGGAAGAGGCGGCCCTCCGATCCGTTTTAAAAAACAGCAAGCGGTTTACAATATTACCGAGGATTCGTATAAAATCACAATCAATGCCTCTGAATTACTCATTAAAATCAAAGATATATTTATTTATGTGGAACAAAAAAGGCTAATACCATATCACTGTATTTACAGGGTTCACAGATTTTCATATGATTGGCGCAACCCTCGCTTTTAATGATGTACATGTATTGATATCACATCGTATATCTGCGAATATCGTGGTACTATTATACCGCTCCGGCAAAGTCCTGCGCCTTATAAAGCATGGAAATATGACTGGGATTTATGTGATGGCTTCGCAGATATCTGTGAACGCCTTTTCCTTCTGATTGTTTTACATCCAAATGGAATATTCGGTATAACAAAATCAAAACAATACGATAAAATGCCGGCAGGGATTCCCTCGCTGATTGCAGTTCCGGTTCCAGATGCAAGTGAGATTCTCGTAGCAGAAAATTATGTAAGAGCTGGAATTGCTGAGAGTTTCACGAATAAACATCACTATTATAACAAATGATATTAAAAAAATTCAATCCGGTCTTATGATTTCTGATAAGGTTATACCTGTTACATGGGATATTGGCGCAGAGATTGTTCCGAAAGTGTCATCGTCTTGACTTTCCTTGCACGAACCTGCCAGGTGGACTTACCTGCGCCAGATGAACTCGATACCAGAATGTTCAGGGGATTGCCCATCATGCGGAAGGCGGCCGCCAGGCAGCACATGAGTTTGTTGTGTTCTTCACCGGCGGCGCCGGCACAATCCGGGCGGGCGGCATGGAGCTTGACCTGAAATACGCCGACCGGATTCTGATTCCGTCTGGAACCCGCCGGGCCGAGCTGAGCGGGAACGGACTCGACGCAGTCCTGGTCCGGCCGCCCGCCGCCCGGTAAAATCCGGTCAGTCGCGCGGGAACTGGCTGTGGACCCGCGCCATCCACCGGTTCACGATCGGGCTGATGACGAAATCCTCGAGACACGCGTCGCGCTGGAAGCTCCAGTCGCAGAACGGGCATTTCGCAAATACTTCCAGATCGGCGGGCGTCAGACGCTCGCCGCAGTTCGGGCAGCTCAGAATGCCGTACGAGGGACGGCCGTTTTTCGAATTGTTGCAGATGTCATTCATAATTACTGATAATATAGTGCGGAATGATTGAAAATCCAGCCCGGGACGGTTATTTTATACGGATAATATCATTTCACTCACGCAACATCAGACAGGAGAGGCGCGGATTATGGCACTTTGGGGCGGCAGGTTCAGTTCGGAAACCAGAAACGAGGTAACGCAGTATTCCGAATCGATCTCTTTCGATCAGCGGCTTTACCACTTCGATATCGCCGGCAGCAAGGCCCACGTAACCATGCTGGCCGAACAGGGAATCATTCCGGCGGAAACCGCGAAGGCGATCCGGGAAGAACTCGACCGGATCGAGCGCCGCATCGACGCCGGGGAGTTCCGCTACGACATCGCGATGGAAGACATCCACATGCACATCGAAAGCGCGCTCATCGAAGCGCTCGGGGCAGAGGGCGCGCGCGTTCACTCCGCCCGCAGCCGCAACGACCAGGTCGCGCTCGACATCCGGCTCTACCTGCGCAGCGAAGTCGACTCCCTGATCGCGGAACTCCGCCATTTTCAGCGGGCGCTGGTCGCGCAGGCCGACGCCCATCCGCGCACGGTCATGCCCGGCTTCACGCACCTGCAGCACGCGCAGCCGGTGCTTTTCGCGCACCATCTGCTCGCCTACGTCGAGATGCTCGACCGCGACGCGGAACGGCTCGCCGGCTGCCGCGAACGGATCAACGTCATGCCGCTCGGCTCCGGCGCGATCGCCGGCAGCACACTGCCGATCAACCGCGAGCGGGTCTGCGAGGAACTCGGCTTCAGCCGGGTCACCCGCAACAGCATGGACGCCGTCGCCGACCGCGACTTCGCAATCGAGCTCGTTTCGGACCTCGCGATCTTCGCCATGCACACGAGCCGCCTGTCGGAGGACCTGATCCTCTGGTGCAGCCAGGAGTTCGACTTCATCGAACTCGACGACGCGTTCTGCACCGGCTCGTCACTGATGCCGCAGAAGAAGAATCCGGATGTCTGCGAGCTGACCCGCGGCAAGACCGCCCGCGTCTACGGGGCGCTCACCGCGCTCCTCACCATGTGCAAGGGGCTGCCGCTGACCTACAACCGCGACCTGCAGGAAGACAAGGTTGCGATCTTCGACGCGCTCGATACGGTCAAGATGATCCTGAAGGTCTACCCGCCGATGATCGAAACCATGAAACTCAAAGAGGAGAAGATGCTTGCGGCAGCGAGCGACCCGGCGCTCATGGCGACCGACATCGCCGAAAAACTCGTCGAGCTCGGCGTGCCGTTCCGCACCGCGCACCACCGCGTCGGCGCCTTCGTCAAATACTGCCGCGAGCACGGCAAGGCGCTCGACGAAGTCACCCTCGGCGAGATGAAGGAGACGATCCCCGAAGCGACGCCGGAATTCCTGACCCTCTTCGACCCGGTCGCCAGCGTCGCCAAGCGGAACATCACCGGCGGAACCGGCTTCGAGCAGGTCGCAAAACAGCTTGATTTCTGGAAAAAATCGCTTGAATTCTGACGAATCCGTGATATTTTATCAAAATCGCTGCATTCGCATGTGCAGGGAACAACAATCAAACCTATGGCGTCTTGCCTGAGACATAAGGATAAGCGCCGCAGAAAAAAGGAGCCGCAAAATGGCGAAGATTTCGATCAACGACCTGTTGGAAGCCGGATGTCACTTCGGTCACCAGACCCGTCGCTGGAACCCGAAAATGAAAGAGTATGTCTACGGGGCGAAGAACGGCATTTCGATCATCGACCTGACCAAGACCATGTACCAGATCGCGGCAGCCTGCAACTTTCTGCAGCGCGTGGTGGCGAACGGCGGAGACATCCTCTTCGTCGGCACGAAGCGCCAGATCCGCGAACTCGTGAAGAACCTCGCCGAGGAGACCGGCATGTTCCACGTCTCCGAGCGCTGGCTCGGCGGCACGCTGACCAACAACGTCACGATCCGCAAGAGCATCACGAAGATGGCCGACATCGACAAGATGCTGGAGTCCGACAGCGCGAAGGGCATGAAGAAGAAAGAGATCGCGGGGCTCGCCCGCCGAGCTGAAAAGCTCCATCGCGACCTCGACGGCATCGCCGCGATGAAGCGCCTGCCGGCCGCTCTCGTCGTCATCGACGTCTGCAATGAGCTCAACGCGGTCCGTGAAGCGAACAAGCTCAATATTCCGATCGTCGCGATCGTCGATACAAACGGCGACCCGTCGCTGGTCGACTACCCCGTCGCTGCGAATGACGACGCGGTGAAGTCGGTTCAGGTCATCACCGGGCTCTTCTCCGAAGCGGTCAAGATCGCGAAGGAGATCCACCAGAAGAAGGTCGCCGAGGAGCGCGACGCCGCCGAAGCCGCGAAGAAGCTGGCTCAGGAGAAGGCCGACGACGACGAAAAGGCCGACAAGGAGAGCAAGCCCCGCCGCCGCGCCCCGCGCAAGGACGAGGCCAAAGAAGTGAAGGCGGAAGCGAAGCCGGCCGAAAAGAGCGAAGCGAAGGCCGAGTAACCCAAACCGAATCCGAGAGGAGGATCACATAATGCAAATCACCGCGAAAATGGTTCAGGACCTCCGGGAGAAGACCGGAGCCGGCATGATGGACTGCAAGAAGGCGCTCACCGCCGCCGACGGCGACATGGAGCTGGCGATTGAAAACCTGCGCAAATCCGGCGCCGCGAAGGCGGAGAAGAAGTCGGGCCGCAGCACGAATCAGGGCAAAGTCCTGACCGCCATCGACGGAAACAAGGCTTCGATCGTCGAAGTTCTCTGTGAGACCGACTTTGCGGCCAAGACCGATAAATTCATCGACATGGTCAACAAGTTCGCCGCCGACATGCTGAATATGCCGGGCAACGGCGACATCAGCGCCGCGGTTCAGGAAGCCGAAAAGAGCGCGCTGACCGACCAGATCGGGGTCATCGGCGAAAACATGCAGATCCGCCGTGCCGTGAAGTGGGAAGGCGGCGAACGTTATGTGAGCTACCACCATGACGGCGGCCGCGTCTCGGTTCTGGTCGAAGTCGAAGGCGAGAGCGATCCGGCGATTCTGAACGACATCTGCCTGCATATCGCGGCTTTCCGCCCGAGCTACATCACCGAAAACGATGTCCCGGCGGAAGTCATCGAGAAGGAAAAAGAGATCGCGGCGGCGGCTGATCCGAAGCTGAAGGACAAGCCGGCGGCGATGCTGGACAAGATCCTGTCCGGCAAGATCCGCAAGTTCTTCAGCGAGGTCTGCCTCGTCGATCAGCCGTGGGTCCGCGACGACAAGACCACGCTGGCGAAGCTCCGGCCGAACTGCAAGGTCACGCGCTTCGTCCGCTGGGAAGTCGGCGAAGAGCTGTAACGACGCTCACCGGGAAAAAAACGCTTCCCCGGCCTTTGAAAAAGCGGGTTTCTTTCGTTATGAGAGAGACTCGCTTTTTTATGCTTCCCCTCCTCCTGCAATACGGCAGTCAGTCGCGGAACGGCGGCGAACCGCTGCGGAACTCACGCGGAGCGCAACCGTGCCGGCGCCGGAAGAGCCGGGCAAAATAATTTGCGTCGAGGAAGCCGGACTGCTCCGCGATTTCCCCGATCGAAAGCCGAGTCGAGAGCAGGAGATTCTCCGCATGCCGCAGTCGACGCAAAATCAGGTAATCCTGGGTTGGCATGCCGGTTTCGCGCCGGAAGAGTTTCAGCAGATGGTTCGGCGTAATGCGGAGAGAACGTGCGATTTCGCCCACTTCCAGGGCCGGATCGCGGAACTCCCGGTCCAGCCTGCATTTGGCCTGAAAAAAGAGGGTATTGATATTGTGCGGCAGAGCTCCGGCAGCGGGCTGTTCGAGCGTATGTGCGAGAATTTCCCAGAGCAGTCCCCGGCGACGCACGGCAGCGGCGGGACAGTCCGGCACCTCCGTAAAGAACGCACGCAGCAGTTCCAGGAACGGTTCGCGCTTTTCCACTCCGAGCCGGATGTGGCACGGCAGAACAAGGCCGAGTTCCGGCGGCGGCGGCGCGGCCGCCAGCTCCTCCCGATACGCCGCTTCATCATCGAGAAAGAGGTAGGGGTGTTCCAGCTCCCTCTGCGCCAGACACTCCCCGTACCAGTCGAAATGGATGCACCAGCGCCGGATCCTCGTCTCGGCCCGGGAGAAATGAACCACACCGGGCGGAATGACCAGAAGTGATCCCGCTTCGCAGTAATGGCTCTCTTCGCCAGTTGCGACATACCCCTTCCCGCCCGCGACATAGACCAGCTCATAATCGTAGAGCCGCCGATTCGGTTCAATTCGTCCGGCAGGCCACTCCCCGCACCAGACGAGGCAGCTCTCCGGATGCAGCCGATTCAGCAGGTCAGAGTATCGATTTATCCTATCAATAATAGATTTCTCCTCTTTTTTTTGGCAGAGATTCCGGTATAATATATAATAAATGCTGAAAGATAGCAAGAGGAATCCGATGAAAACATTGTTCGACTGTTATTCGCGCATCCTGATCGACAACCACATCACCGACCTCAGGCCGGAATATATGGCAAAGTTCGATCCGGAACATTACGCAGCAATGATCCGCCTCGCCGGAATCGAATCCGCCATGGTCTACGCAAGTGACCACAACGGCAACTGTTACTACCCGTCGAAGGTCGGCCATGTGCATGCCAGCTGCCGTGGACGCGACCTCTTCGGAGAAACGGTAAAACGGCTCGCCGGAGCCGGAATCGTGCCGGTGGCCTATCATACGCTCGTTTATCAGAACGAACCCGCGGCACGGCATCCGGAATGGCGAATCCGCTCCATCACCGGCGAAGAGCCCTCCGGACGCTACCGGTTCTGCTGCCCGAACCATCCGGAGTACCGGGAGTTCTGCCGACAGCAGATCGCCGAGATCCTCGCTTACGACGTGGCCGGAATCTTCCTCGACATGACGTTTTGGCCGCAGATCTGCGCCTGCAGTTCGTGCCGGGCAAAATACGGAGCCCCCCTGCCGGAGACGCTCGACTGGCGCAATCCGGCCTGGGTGAAATTCCAGCGCTTCCGGGAGGACTCCCTCGCGGAATTCGCTCATGAGATGACGACCCACGCCCGGAACTGCCGTCCCGGCATCGCGGTAACCCATCAGTTTTCGCCGGTGCTGCACGGCTGGTTCCTGGGACAGAGTTCCGGAATCGCGAGCGCCAGCGATTACGCGTCGGGCGACTTCTACGGCGGCGTACTCCAGCAGCGGTTCGGCTGCAAACTCTTCCAGGCATACAGCCGCCGAATCCCGTATGAATTCATGACCTCACGCTGCGTGAACCTGCACGACCACACCTCGACCAAGTCGGATGAGGAGCTGTTTCTCCACGCCGCGACCACGCTGGCCAACGGCGGCGCCTATTTCTTCATCGACGCGATCAACCCGGACGGTACCCTGTCGCGGCCCTTCTACGAGCGGCTGGGCCGGATCGTCGCCCGGCTTGAACCCTTCCGCAAACGCGTGGCGGAGCTGCGGCCGTCGCTGCGGGCGGAGGTCGGGCTCTACTTCTCGATGGCCAGCTGCGTCAGCGAAGAGAAGAACGGCACTCCGCTTGCCCGGCTCCACGAGAGCAATGCGAACAATATGGGTATCCGCCAGAACGCGACGCTCGACGAGGTGCTCGGAACGGCCGAGATACTGAATCGGCTGCATATACCGTACCGGGTCGTCACCGATGAGACAAAGGAGCTCGCCGGTTTTCGGGCGATCATCGTAAACCGGGCGGTCTTCATGACGCCGGAGGAGACCGGACGCCTGCGCGAATTCGTCAGGAACGGCGGAACGCTGATCGCGACCGGCAAAACCTCGCTCTGCCGCCGCAACGGGGAAAGCAGCGGGAATTTCGCGCTGGCCGATCTCTTCAATGTCGACTATACCGGAGAGGATGCCGGGGTCGTCAGCTATCTCGCCGCAGGGGAAGAACAGCTCTTCACCCGCGGGCTCCCGGCGCCGCTTGCAAAAGCGAGAGAGCGGGCGGAAGTCAAGGGGGTTGTTTCGCTCCCCGATTTTCCGCCCGGCGACCCGGAACAGTACGCATCGATTCACTCCGACCCGCCCGGGCGGACAACGGAATTCGCCGGCTGGGTTGAACACACGTACGGCAGCGGGAAAGCGGTCTGGCTCTACTCCGGACTGCTGGCGCTCCGTCAGTACTCCCAGCAGTCGTTCGGAGAACAGCTGTTCACACAACTGCTGCCGCCCTTCCTGATCCGTTCGGAGAATTTCCCGCCCGGCGCGGAACTGACCCTGCTCGAAAGCGAAAAGAAGGAACAGTTCCTGCTCGGAGTGGTCAACCATCAGCCCGTGTTGCCGGTGATTCCGCTGCGCGACGTGAAACTGACGATAAAATTCCCGGCCGTTCCGGTCCGGGTCCGCCGCGTCTCGGACGGAGGGGAGCATCCGTTCGAATTCCGAGACGGAGAGCTTACCATCGCGCTGAAACGGCTCGAACACATTGAATTATTTGAAATCGAGGTGAAACATGTCTGAACTCAGAGAGACCTTCGAGGCGAACGGCGGAATCTTCCGGCTGACACCGGCCTGGGTGCCGCGCTCCTTCTGCATTCCCGGGAGGCGAATCAAGCTGCATCCCGATGACTATTACGCGCTCGGAAGTGAACGCGGCGGAATCGACGAACGCTGGCTCGGCAGCACGACTCCCGCCGACAACGGCCCGCAGACCGCCCCGAACGAGGGCGTCAGCCACATCGCCGGCTGCGGCGGATCGCTCATTCCTCTGACTGAAGCGGTCGCGGAACTCGGCGCGGAACTGATCGGCGAACGGCTCTGGAACGAATACCATGCCTGGCCGGTCTACTCCAAGTTCTTCGACAACCTCGGCCCTCTGCCACACCACATCCACCATCGGGAGGAACACGCGAAACGGGTCGGCCGGCGGGGCAAGCCGGAATGCTACTACTTTCCGCCCCAGCTCAACAATCACGGCGGCCGTTTCCCGTACACCTTCTTCGGTTTCGAGCCGGGAACGACGAAAGAGCAGGTGCGTGAATGCCTTGCAAACTTCTCCCGGGGCGACAACAAAATCACGAACCTCTCCAAAGCCTACCGGCTCGAGCCGGGGACCGGCTGGGACGTGCCGCCGGGTGTGCTGCACGCGCCGGGCAGCCTCTGCACTTACGAACCCCAGTTCGCCAGCGACGTCTATGCGATGTATCAGTCGCTGACGGACGACCGTCCTGTCCCGGAAGAACTGCTCTGGAAAGACTGTCCGCCGGAGAAGCGGGGCGACGTCGATTACCTGATCGAAGTGATCGACTGGGAGCTGAATGTGGATCCCGATTTCGCAGCGCACCGCTTTATGCGTCCGGTTCCTGTGAAGAACCCGGTACCGGGCAGCTCGGAGAAATGGATCTGCTACCGTTCCGACGCAGTTTCCGCCAAAGAGCTGACCGTGCTTCCCGGCGCGGAGGCCGTCATCCGGGACGAAGCCGCCTACGGGCTGATCATGATGCAAGGCTACGGGACGCTGAACGGCATGCCGCTCGAAACACCGGCGATGATCCGCTTCGGCGAACAGACCTGCGACGAATATTTCGTTTCGGAAGCAGCCGCCCGGTGCGGAGTCCGGATCAGGAACCGTTCCCATGCCGAACCGCTCGTCATGCTCAAACATTTCGGCCCGGAAAACCCGGAGTGGCGGACCGCCTTTCCGCCGGGCCGGTGACCAGCCGGACGCCGGAAACCGTATGTTCAACGTTTAAAAGCAGCGCTGTCCTTTTCATCCAACCAGGAGAATATCATGCAGAACCCGAAAAACAAGTTTACCCTGATCGAACTCCTCGTCGTCATCGCCATCATCGCAATCCTGGCCTCCATGCTGCTCCCCGCCCTCAATAAGGCACGCGGCAGTTCTTACCGCGCTTCCTGTCTGTCCAAGCTCAGCAATCTGGGCAAACAGGTCATGTTCTACTGCGGGGACAACAACGACATCATGCCTCTGACCAAGACAAACTACGACGGCGGCTGGTTCTTCGGCGGCAATCCCGGAGCAGGAACCGCTCCGGGTACGCTGGCACCCTATTTCGGTACGCCGCTCTATTATTACATCGGCAAAAGCGGCGAAATGCACTGCCCGGCCGACAACCGACAGAATTCCAATCAGTATTTTTATTACAAATCCTTTTCCTACGGCCTGAATATTTCGGTCTGCGGCAGCCTGAACGACCCGACGGAAAGCCAGCGCGGCCCTTTCAAACTCCAGCGTTACCGGGAGCGGAAAGTGGTCGCCTTCGATTGCGCCGGAGACACGCCGAGCGAAACGACAGTCTCCAATAACCAGCATCAGTTTTACGGTTACTGGCAGCAGAAGAGCAAGCAGGAAATCTACCATGACGGCGGAGCCAACAAGCTCTTCACCGACGGCAGCGCAGGCTGGTGGAGAGCAGCCGAAGATGTAGCCTACACACCGGCCCACAAGCGGTATGTCGTGGAATTTGAGTGAGAAGGGAATGAACACGGTGAAATACCTTTTGCTGCTGCTGTTGCTGGCGGGAACGATACTGCCGGCGGAGGGAACCGTTGCGACTCCCGTGCCGCGCCTGATGGTCGAATCTCCCGGCCGCTCAGAATATCTGTTAAATGGACTCTGGCATTTCAAGCCCTTCGACCGAATGCCGGGTCAGCGGGAAAGCGCCCGTGATTCCGGCTATTACATGCGCGTTCCGGGCGAATGGTTCAATTTTCTCGGCAAAACCGACCAGCTCACCGATTCAGGCGGAAAAATCCTTCCGGCATTCCCCTTCCCCGCCGGGAAACGCTGGCCGGATGCCGAAATTTACGGTTTGTACGAACTGCATTTCAGCACTCCGCTTGAATTTCAGGGAAAACGCGTGATTCTGAACCTTGCCGGAATCCAGTTTCAAGGCGATATCTTTTTCAACGATCATCGGCTCGGAACACAGCACGTTTACGAAAATAACTTTTACGATGTGACGGAGCTGCTGACGGAACAGAAAACCAATGTCGTAAAAATCGCCCTCCGTCCGTTTCTGGAAGTGCCGAATGCGTTCGGAAATCCCGGCGTAACCCGCCGGCTTACGCACGGCGGAATCATGCACGATGTACGTCTCTTTGTACTGGAACACAGCGTTATGGCACGATACGCGCTGATCGACACCACCCGGGAACCGCGCCGCGCCAAAGTAAAAGTCCGGCTGGAAAACTACGGCGGACCGCGTTGCGCCGAGGCACAGTTGACGCTCCACAGCGACGGCCTCCCCCGGAAAACAGTGACAAGGAAAATCGAATTGCCTACCGGACGCTCTTACGCGGAGCTGGAACTTCCGCTCGACGGCATCGAATTCTGGGAACCGGAGGCCCCGAAACTTCACCGGCTCGATTTTCGCCTGAATGAGAGTGGAAAAATCATCGCATCGATCCCTGAAACCATCACAGGTTTCAGGGAAGTCAGGCTGGAAGGGACACGTCTTCTGGTCAACGGAGTAGCCCGTACCCTGTTCGGCGAGAGCGGCTCGCGTCTCGATCTCCTGATGAACCAGTGTACCGGAGTATATCCGGCACAGCAGCTCTCCAGCATGCGGGCCATGGGTTTCAACTATGTCAACATGCTCGATTTTCCGACGCAGGAACCGATTCTGGCAGCTGCCGATCGGATCGGCATTTTCCTCGGTCCCGTAATCAAGCAGGATGCCGACTTGATCTTCAAGAAGCATGCGGCGTTTCCCGGCCTGACCCGACTGGATGGGAAAACGATTCCGGAAGACGAATTCGCCCGTTTCCGCAAACAGTTCACCGACCTCTCCGAATATTACGCAACTCATCCCTCCGTGCTGGCGTATGTGCGGATGTTCAACTGGCTCTGCGACTGTGAGCTTGCCTACAATCCCCATCTCGCCGGGCGGCGCGAGCATTCCTCCGATGAACGGGCCGCTTTCGCCGACCGGATTCTGGCGGAGACCGGCGCAATCGATCCGACCCGGCTCAACTATCTTCACCATGCGGGCGGGCGCGGACCGATTTACACCCATAACCGTTACTGGAATTGCGCGGTTCCATTGCAGGAGAAAGCCGATTTTCCCAAGCTGTGGGCGGCTGACCGCTCTCCGGACAAGATGCCCTTTTTCGTGACCGAGGGAAACCTTTTTCCGGGCTGGCCGAGTCTCTATCCGAAATGGGGAAATTCACCGCGCAATCCCGCCTGGCGCGGATTATATGGACCGTATGCAGTACGGGAGATTTCCGCTCTGGACCTCGGCGCCGCGGCCTATTACCTGCCGGCAGACGAACGCGCGATACGCCCTGCCCATATCCGTTCTCTCATCACTCAGGCGGGCGCGATGCGTCATTACGGAACGCTCGGTCACATGATGCACACTGATTCCTATTGCGGTTATGAGCCCGGAAAAATGATCGATACGGCCGATGAACTCTCCGACAACGTTCCGGGATTCGTCAGCATCAACCACCTCTGGCGTCATCAGCATCCTTCGACCAGACTGACCTCGCTCGGAGAAGCGATGCTGCATGCTTTCAGCAGCAACACATTCTACCTGATGGGACCGCCGGATGCTCCGACCACGGCGCCGCATAATGAATACGGCGGCCGAACCATCGAGCGGACAATGTTCGTCATAAACGAATCGGGAATCCGGCGCGAACTCGATTTCGACATCACGCTGACCGGTGACGACGGCACCGTATGGTGGAGAAATCCGCTTACGGTCGACGCGGTTCCCGGTTTCCGCAAGCAGTTCGTCCTCCGGCTGCCGCTGCCGGAAGTGAAAAAGCGTACCGGGTGCACTCTCCGGGTCAGAATGGCTTCCGTGCCGGGACGCACGGCCGAACAACAAACCCGTCTTGCGGTTTTTCCGGAAAGGAAACCGGAGCCGCTGAAAGGCACCGTTGCCGTTTTCGATCCGGAGCATTCTCTGGACATGCTTCTGAAACGTTGTGACTCCGATACCGCAACCCTGCTCGAGCAACTCGAATCGCTTGATGCGGTCGATGCAATTCTGGTCGGACGTTCCGGATTGAACCTCCGTTTCGGGGAACTGGCAAAAAAACTCGACATCGGCAGTTTCCTGAACCGGGGCGGCCGGATTGTCGTCTTCGAGCAAGCCGGAGAAAAGCTGCTGAACCTCACTCTGGACGCGCGTCGCGCCCGAAATGTCTTTCCGGCACTTCCCGCACATCCGCTTCTGACCGGACTGGAAGCGGAGGATCTCTCCAACTGGCAAGGCGGCAGTTCGCTTCTGAAGGCGTTTCCGCCTGCTCCGGCCGGATTCCACTGGAGTGAACCGATCGTGACCAGCGTGGATGGAATTGTGGCGAGTTATCCCGTCGAAAAGCCGCATGTTGGAAATTTTATCCCGATTCTGGAATCTGGATTCGACCTGCAATTCACGCCGCTGCTGGAACTCCATCACGGTTCAGGCCGGGTCTGGTTCTGCCAGCTCGATCTTACAAACCGGATCGGTCTCGATCCGGCCGCAACACTACTGGCGGAGAATTTGCTGAAACTCGCCCTCGAACCGTCCGAACGGAAGCCGGTCCGGGCCGGATACGCCGGCAATGAGACGGGACGTGCCTTCCTGTCCGGACTCGGCCGCAGTACGAAAGCGTTCCGGCCGGGCGATACGCTTCTGATCCTCGGACCGGAAGCGGATCGGCAGCTCACCGCCGGGGCTGTCGAATCACACCTCCGTTCCGGAGGAACGGTTCTCACGCTGCCCGGCGCTCCGGCCGCACTGCTGCCGATTCGGCCCGAACCGGCGGTTTTCGAAGGCGTCAACGGATTCTCCTCGTGGGAAGAAGCCCGGCAGAACAGATTGCCGGCAAGCCTCTCCGATCTCTTCTTCCGCACTCCGGTTCAGCTGCCGGGCTGGCGGTTTGCCGGAGGGACCGGTTCCCCGCTGCTCGGCGAAGTACCGTTCGGTTCCGGCAGAATCATCTGCTGCAATCTGCCGACAGAACTGCCGGCGGAAAATATTTACCGCATGAAACCCGTACGGCTCTGGTCGGTGCTGCTCACATCGCTCGGCCTTCAGGATGAGAGTTTCGATGCCGGTGAAATGCTCGCGTCGGCGGGAGCCTCCATGTTCGTTCCGCTCGGAGGAAGCGCCGATTTTCGTCTTGATCCGGACGATATCGGCCTGAAGGACAACTGGTATCTGCCGAACTCCGCGGTCAACCGGAACGAATGGCGGAAAATCACAGTACCCGGCGCCTGGGAAAAAACGCCCTTTCTGGAAAATTTCGGTCCGCCGAATCCGCCTCCCGCCGCGCCGGAGTACGACGGCATCGCCTTCTACCGGTTTGAAGTCATGATTCCGGAATATCTCCGCGGGCGGAAATGCATCCTGAATCTCGGAGTTGTGGACGATTTCGATACAACCTTCTTCAACGGCCGGAAAATCGGCGGAATGAACGCAGCGTTCGGCCCGCAAACCTACACGACCAATCGCGTCTACCGGGTGCCGGAACAACTGATCCGGTATGGACAAACAAATACGATCACAGTCCGGGTCGAGGACAACGCCGGCGCCGGAGGTATTGTCCACGGCAAGCTGCGGCTGGAATTCACCTCCGGACAAAACAAAACGGCGAAGTCCGCCTACCTGCCGGGACAAAGCATATTCGAGATATTCGGTACAACACCGTATTACAATGAACAATGGTAAAGAGAGAGAAACATGAAGCTCTTCCACATCATGCTGCTTTCGGCACTGGCCGGTCTTCTTCCGCTCGGAGCGGGGAAAATTCCAGGAGAAAACGAACTCGTCTTTCGCTACGTTCCGTCCGATGAGCCCGCTCTGGCGGAAATGGGCGGCTCGGTCCTTGGAACGTACCTGCCGGGCAATATGGAACTTGCCGAAGAAAACGGCCGGAAAGTGCTCCGGTTTCGGAATCCCGGTTCCGGCGCGCTGACTTTTCCCCTGACCGGCAATCTGACGCACGCAGAGGGAACGCTCCTGATGGATATCGCTTATGACTTCGATCCGGCGGAGGTTCACGCCGCCGTGCAGAAAGCCGGAAAGTGGAGCCGGCAGTTCTTCCTGTTCCGGGCCGACAAGGACGGAAAAGGCGTCGCACTGTACCTGGATATCATCAGTAAAAGCAAGCCCGGCAACATCACGGTCGGCGTGATGGCAGCCGGGGAACAGCATCAATGGAACTATGTCTCCGCACTCCGTAACGAAACCGCATTGCCCCGCGGCCAGAGATGTACGATCGGTTTCACCTGGAAACGGAATCGGTTCGCAATCATCGTAAACGACACGGTTTTCCCGGAGGCCGACGTGGGCAGACCACCCGCCTGGGGACCGACTTTCCACTTCGGAGGGGCCGGAACCTTTCCCGGCCGGCTTTACGAAGTCCGCGCCTATTGCAAATCCGCGCTCTGAGGGCTCCGGCCTTCCGGTCGTTTTTCCGTCAGTCGGGGGAGAGCGTGAATTCGCGGACGCCGTCCTTCGAAAGCGTGATCCGGCGCGTGAAACTGCCGCCGTCGTACCGGACTTCAACCTCGTAGTCGCCGTAGAAGCCGTGGAAACGGTTGTCGCCGCCGTCGGCGTAATCGAAACCGGTTTCGGTACGCCACTCCGTCCGGATCAGCCGTTCCAGCGTCCGGAAGGCCGGTTTCGGCGCGAAGTCGTAGCCGACCAGCCCGGCGCGCAGACGGTTTTCGCCCTCCTCGCTGCCGAGCGGCGCATAAGCGGCGGTTCCATCCACCAGATTCCACCAGACGATCGCCTCGGTCGCCGGATGGCTGAACCAGAGCCGGTAGAGCCGCTCGACCGCCAGCTCCTGGAAACGGTCGCCGTCGCCGAGATCGCGGCGGCTAAGGATGCTGACCTCCGAAAAGTTGATCGGCAGATTCAGCTTCGCGTACTGGTCGAGACAGCCGAAGATGATCCGCGCATTCAAAGCGCGCTCGCTGTCGCGGAGCATCGGTTCGAACATGTGGAACTGAAGCCCGAGACCGCCGACCGGCAGATTCCGGTCCAGCAGCCGCCGCACCAGCAGATAGACCGGAGAATAGTCTCCCTGGCAATCCCACCAGCGGCAGTCGTCGTTGTAGATCAATTGCGCGGACGGCGAAAAACAGCGGTCGGCAAGACGGAACGCGAACTCGACATGATCGTCGCCGAGCGGAAAGTCACGGCTGTATTCGAGCGGGTAACGGGTCTGCGCCTCGTTGACCGCGTCCCAGATGCCGATCCGGTCCCCGTAGCGATCGGAAATTTCGCGGAACCGCTTTTCGAGCAGCCGCCGCACCGGCTTCCGATCCCCCGGCAGCCAGGAAGGCCTGAACTGGTGCCAGCAGAGCGGATGCCCCTTCGGCGTGATGCCGTAACGGTCGCAGAATTCAAGGACGCGGTCCGGCGGCGGACGGCGGTAAACCGGCTCGCTGCCGCAGCCGAACCGCGGCCTGCCGGCCTCCGGCTCAAGATCGGACCAGTAAAACGGCACGACAGCCAGGTTGAAAATCGAGGCGAACACCTCTTCGTACCGCCTGTTCTGCTCTTCCGACGGAAACTGATCCACCATGAACGCATTGCAGCCGAATTTGTACTCCGACGCCAGCTGGCGGAGCCGAACCGTCGCGCCGGAGAGCGGCCGGCCGTCGGCCCCCTTCAGGAAAATACGCCCGAACCCCTTCCGGTACAGCTCGGTGCCGACCCGGATCCTGAAATCGATTTCAGAGTCTTCGACCAGAAGATTCTTCAGCAGCCGTTCGGCTTCTTCACTCATCGCCATATTCGCCAACCTCCTGCAATCCCCGAAAAGTTGCCTGGTCTTCGGACCCGGGCTCCGATCCCCGCCTCCGGCGGACTTCGGCCGCTTCCCGGGGCCCCGCGCTCTCTACAGGGAAAGGCATTGTTCATGTTTCGATGGAATCGACACACCGTCTCCCGCTTGAACTTTCACTCCTAAAATAACCGCCGTTCGGCGGAATACAACCCGCAGTTTTTCATTTTTTCATTGAAAATGGAGCAATCCCGGTGTACGTTATCCAATATCATGGAAACGAACAGCGATACACTCGAAGCACTCAAATATTATTACGGATTCGACGGCTTTCTCGACAATCAGGAGGAGGTGGTCGAAGAGATCCTCTCCGGGCGCGACCTCTGCGTCATCATGCCGACCGGCGCCGGAAAATCGCTCTGCTACCAGCTGCCGATCCTCATGCGTCCGGGTTACGGCATCGTGGTTTCGCCGCTCATCTCGCTGATGAAGGACCAGGTCGATTCGCTGCTGGAAAAAAACATCCCGGCCGCCTTCATCAACAGCACGATCCCATTCTCCGAACAGGCGCGGGCGGCCGATGCGGCGGCACGCGGAGAGATCAAGCTTCTCTATGTCGCGCCGGAGCGGTTCCACACGGATTTCTTCCGCAGCTTCCTCTCCGCCACGCCTCCCTCGGTCATGATCGTCGACGAGGCGCACTGCATCAGCCAGTGGGGGCACGATTTCCGTCCCTCCTACTGGCGGCTCGGCGAAGTGCTTGATTCGTACCGGATTCCGCAAGTCTGCGCCTTCACCGCGACTGCCACGCCGAA
Organism: Victivallis lenta; assembly: GCF_009695545.1. Taxonomy (NCBI): domain Bacteria; kingdom Pseudomonadati; phylum Lentisphaerota; class Lentisphaeria; order Victivallales; family Victivallaceae; genus Victivallis; species Victivallis lenta. The sequence goes on from NZ_VUNS01000028.1 coordinate 17,948, forward strand.
GGTCCGCGACGACATCCGCACTCAGCTGCACCGGCCGGAGATGGACCTCCACGTCGCCGGATTCAAACGGCCGAACCTCGCGTTTTCGGTCGTCGACTGCCCGTCCGACGCCAGCAAGATCGCCGAGATCCGGCGGCGGCTGAAACAGAAAAAACCGACCATCCTCTACACATCGACCCGCAAGGCCGTCGAACAGCTCGTCGCCGAATTCGGCTGCATCGGCTATCACGCCGGCATGTCCGACGACGCGCGCAGGGAGGCGCAGGAGCGGTTCATGAACGACCCCTGCCCCGTGCTGGCCGCGACCAACGCATTCGGCATGGGCATCGACCGGCCCGACGTCCGGCAGGTCATCCACTTCAATCTGCCCGGTTCGCTGGAGGCCTACTATCAGGAGGCCGGGCGCGCCGGGCGCGACGGCGAAGCGGCCGACTGCGTGCTGCTCTACGCCTACCGCGACCGTTATGTGCAGGAGTTCCTGATCGACCTGTCGAATCCGCCGCCCGAAGTCGTGCAGGAGCTTTACACGCGGCTGCGCGAGCTCGCGGCCGAACGCGGAACGACGATGCTCGAGGTGACGCTGTCGGAGCTGGTCCCGGAAGTACCGGGCGCGAAGTCGGACAGCCAGCTCTCGGCCGCGATGAGCATTCTCGAAAAGGCGAACCTGGTCGACCGCGGCTTCCGGCGCAACAACCGCGGGTTCCTGCGTTTCACCGGCGACCTTGAATTTCTCGCCTCCGAACATATGGCGCAGGCGACGCAGCGGTCGCGGTTCATCGCACGCTGCATCGAACGCTTCGGATTCGAACTGCTCGAAAAAAAGCCGTTCACCTTCGACGAGCTCGCCTCCGTCGCCGGACTCTCCGTCGAGCAGGTCAGGCGCGTACTGAGGGCGCTCGACGGCGACTGCCTCGAATGGAGCGTCCCGTTCGCGGGGCGCGGCACCGAGCTCCTGAATCCGGACAAGGTACAGGTCGACATGGATTTCAAGGCGATGAACGACAAGCGCGAATTCGAACTGGCCCGCCTCGACGAGGTCTGCACCTATGCGCGGGCGCACCGCTGCCGCCAGGCCGTGCTGGTCAGCTATTTCGGCGAGGATTTGCGGGAGTGGCGCTGCGGGAGCTGCGACAACTGCACCGGCAGCTCTTCCGGCAGCGGCGGCGCCCTGCGCGAAGTCACGGACGCGGCTGAAGAGGGGGTTGTCCGCCGCATTCTCGAAGCGGTCGAAGATTTCGACGGCCGCATCGGCGCCGGCAAACTCAGCCAGATTCTCTCCGGCAGCAAGAGCGCGGAGCTGACCGGGCGCGGATTCCACCGCAACCGCCATTTCGGCCGCCTGGCGCCGCTCAAGCAGACCAAAATCATGGCCTATTTGAAATCGCTCGAGCTCGGCGGCTATCTCGGCCGGATCGAACGGGGCGACTTCCCCTGTCTCGAACTGACCGCGCGCGGGCTCGAAGTGCTGAACGGCCACACCCGCGCCCGGATCGACATGCCGGAGCTGAAGCGGGAGAAACGCGAACGCCGTTCCGGTTCGAAGCCGTCCGCGGCAGTTCCGCCCCCGGAAGGCGGGGAGACCCTCTTCGAAGCGCTGCGGCAACTCCGCAAAGAGATTGCCGCCAAGCGCGGCGTGCCGGCCTACGTGGTGCTCTCGAACACCGCCCTGATCGGGCTGGCCGAACAGAGGCCGCAGACGCTCGCGGAGGCGCAGGAGGTCCCCGGCATCGGTCCGGTCAAGGCCCAGACGGTGATTCCGCCCTTCCTCGACGTCATCCGCGAGTGGGAGGACGAGTGATTTCGCCCGGCGGCGTCACCTTGCGTCTTTCTTCAGCGCGTCGAGCTTGTCCGGAATCGACAGGATCCCCTTCAGGAGCTCCAGCACCAGGAAGTTGAGCAGGATGTTGATCACCAGCAGCGGCGGCAGGAAGAGCAGAAAATACGGCTGCACACCATGATGCGAAAAGGAGCACAAAGAGGCGAAGCTCGCCCCGATCCATATCAGCGGCAGGAACTTGAGCACCGACCGCAGCCAGAACGCGACGGCGTCAACGAGGACCTCTCCGATTTTCCGCTCCGCGACCTCGACGTTGACGACTTCCGGAACCGGAGCGACGAAGAGAACCGGCAGCAAAACGAGCAGGGGCGTCAGCGCATACAGAAACAACGGCGAATGCGCAAACCAAAGCAGCGTCAGAACGACCGCCAGCAGACAGAATACGAAAAAGACCGGAACCAGCCGCAGAATGCCGGGCGCGATCTTCCCCCGGGTACTCAGCAGAAGCAGGTCCGACAACCGGATCAGCTTTACATTCACATAGATCGAACCGAGGCAGAAAACCAGGTAGAGAAGAATAGAAAACAGCTTGTCGAACCACTTTGCCAATTGATAGCCGTAATCACTCAGCAGAAACAGATTGTAATTTCCGGTCAGCGCATAATCATAGTTGCAGAGGATGAGAATCACGCCGATGAGACAAAATGCGAAGCCGCAGATAATTCCGGCGGTGATGAGTCCCCGGTGTGCCGCCGGAAACAAACGCCCGTACCAGCCGGAAGCGAACTTGTCATAGAGGATTCCCTCGAGAAAATGGCAGCCGCCCAGCAAACGGGCGCTCCAGGACGGGGCGGACGCCTCTTCCGGCATCTCCTCCCCTGCCTCCGCTTCGGCCTCCTGCCGGGCAGCCGCAGGCGGCGGAACATTCCGCACCAGCGGCGCCGGAGGCGGAACCGATTTCGGTTTCGGCTTGAGTTCAATGAGGATCATATCCTCGCTGAGCATAATATCTTTCCCGCATTTCGGGCAGGTGATCTCCGTACCCATCCAGTCGTTCTGGATTTCGAGCTTGGCGGAACAGCCCGGACAATGGATTTTGCTGGTAGGCGGTCCGGACGGAGCCGGAACGGACTTGCCGCAGTACGGACACTCCATGCTCCCCGCACCGTTTTCGTCATTCGTCTCGATCCCCTTCCCGCACTGCGGACAATGAAAACTCGTGCTTGCCATCAACCGGACTCCTTATGTAAAAATGATGAATAACTCCCGGCGGCATCAAAGCGGATAGAAGAATGACGGCTCCATTTCTTCACGCTCTGTTCGAAGATACCATAATCCGCAGCTTCCGTCAACCGGAAAATACGGAATTTCTCGTTTTTTTAATATTTTAATGAATTTTCTCCGCAAAGGAGTCCCCCCCCCAATGCCGCCCATCCGGCGCTGCGCGGCTCCCGGTTCAGAGCCGGCGGAAAAAGGCGAACGACGCCCGGGGCAGCCCGCTGACGACGCCCTCCGGCGAAATGCGGCACGCCTCCGCGCCCCACAACCGCTCCCATTCCCCGCGCGGCAGTCCGTCCGACGCGCAGGTCTCCTCATCCGCTTCCGCCTCGCGGAAGAGCGTGAGATAGGCTCCGCCATCCGGGCAGCGGCAGAGAAAACCAGTGCAGCTTTTTCCGTATACCGGCGCATATGGTATTCCCTCTCCGATATTTCTTAAAAAAATGAAAAAAAATTAACTGAGCTATTGCATTATACTGTATCATACGGTATAATATAACCAAATAAAACCAATCATCAAGGATATCGGTATGATTCAGTCCCGTTTAAAATCCGACGAACTGTACCCGCGTCTCTGGAATGAATTACAGCACTACTCCCCCGGCGAGCAATTCATGTCGATCCGGCAGATCATGAGAAAATTCGAAGTCAGTCAACTGGTCGTGGACCGTACGCTGTCGCGTCTGCGCGAAGAAGAGTTCCTGACTGCGGAAGGCGGACGCGGTCTGTTCGTTTCGGAGAAGATCATCCGCTTCACCGTCGGGAAGCCCGAGACCGTACTCTGTGTCGTGCCGCGCTGGTACTCCCACGATATCACGGAAATGCTGAATGCGTTTCGGGAGCTTCAGCCGAAATTTCCCCAGCGGAGACTGCTCGGATATGAGTTCGACTTCGCCCGTCCACTACCCGGCGAACTTCCCCTACTCGAAGAGAACGTCAAGGGAATTCTGTTGCATCCGGCGGGAGATGAACTTAACGCCGCCGAAGTCGAGGGATTCAACCGACTCCGCGACGGCATCCCGGCAGTACTCTTCGGCCGCAATGCCCTAAGCAGCCGCCTTCCCTCGGCCAGCCTAGACGATGCGTTCGCCGGAAGCCTGGCGGCACGTCACCTGCACCGGAACGGTCACCGCAAACTGGCCGTATTGCTCTCCGAGCCTCACAACCGCGCTACGCTCGATCGGGTCAAGGGAGTCGAAGACTACGCAGAACTGAACGAACTGGAACTGGAGGTGATCGACTGCGGCATCCGGAACGGCGAATTTGCTCCCGGCAAAACCTACGACCATATGTTCAACTATCTGCAAAGAAAGTTCGACTTCACCGGCATCGTCGGAGTGGCCAGTAATTCGCTCTCAGGCTTGCTGAATGCCTGTCACAACCGCAATATTGCAATTCCCGGTGAATTGAGCGTGGTCACCATCGGCAGCACTGGCCTGACCCGAACTTATGCGCCGCCGATCGATACAGTGGAAACCAACCTGCCGGGGCAGATCAAGACGGCACTCGAATTGCTCATCTCCGGCAATCACGGGAATATCTCCCTGAAAACCGATCTGATTGAACAAGGTTCCGTGCGCAAACTCGCCACCAAATAACAATGGAGGAAATGATGCGGAAACACCAAACAGCGATTGAATCTTTCCCTGCCTTTTCCAGTCCCCGCCCATGTCAAACAGCGAAAGCCGGAAGGAAGAAAGCGACGAAAACCATGTCTGGCTTCGCCTCAAGCAATCCAGACCGTTCACCCGCTTCCGGCAAACAGGAAATCCGTTTCACATTGATTGAATTACTGATCGTAATTGCAATCATCGCGATATTGGCGAGTATGCTGCTGCCGGCGCTGAACAAGGCCCGCAGCAAAGCGCAGACCACCACCTGTTCCAACAACCTGAAACAGTTCGGAATCGCGCACAACCTGTACGCCGATACCTACGCCGGTGTGCTTTGTCCGGAAATCCTGCAGCCGGGGGACATCATCTGGGTCACGCAGTTCACCAACCTGATCGGCCGTGAAAAAAGCGCCCGGCTTTTCCACTGCCCGGCCTCCGATGAAACCAATGCGACGCTGCTGAGCACTTATTATTCAAAATCGCCGTTCAACCCGGACGCTCGTCTCAGCTATGCCCAGAACTACCGATTATCAACTTGGCGCACCTATTCCCCGACACGCAAAATCAACCAGTACAAATATCCGTCGAAAACCGCCGCCAATTTTGACGCCCCCATGCCCAAATGCAAGGAAAAACTCGTGGCGCTGCATTACGGTATTCTCTGGACTCCCAGCGAAATTCCGAATGAAGGTTATTACGGCACAATACAATACGGTCACGACGGCGGCATAAACATGCTGCTGCTCGATGGCCACGTCAACTTCTATCCCTACAGCACCATGCTTCGCGCCCGCGCCGAACGTTCCCAAAAACTATGGTTGTGCTGGACAATCAACGACAAATAATCAACGTTTCCGAATAATATAAGGATATTGAATATGAAGAAACTATGTACAGCTCTCCTGTCCATTCTGCTGGCCGGAGCCGCGACAGCAGCCGAAGTCTGGCAGGAGGCGGAGGATTTCACCTCCTCCAACTGGCCGCACCGGGCCATCTACCTGCAGAAAGACGGCAGCGGAGCCTCCGGCGGGCTGATACTCGAACTATTCACGGCGAAAAAACCGGCCGGAGCCGATCATTATTACACTTCATATGAAGTCGCAATCCCCACCGACGGCCAATACGCCCTCTGGGCGGCGGTCTCCAATCCCGCTTCCGGCTGGGCTTCGCCGATCGCGATTGCGGTGGACGGCAAAGTGGTCTGGGACGATCCGGAAGAAATGAAGTGGAAAAGCGGCGCATTCGGAGCACCCGCCCCGCGCGCGGTGCTCGGCTGGATCAATCCCGGTTCGGTCGAACTGAAAGCCGGCAAGCACCGGATCGACTTCCGGGTCACGCGGCCCCGCCGCGATTCCAACGCCTATAGTTGTTTCTTCGACGGCTTCCTGCTGACTACCAATCCGGCAATCAGGCCCCGGGCGAACTATCGCATTTCCAAGCTGCAGCCGGAGTGGAAAAAGCAGTTGGCGCAATTCAAAGACTTCCGTGCTTTGCAGTTCGCCACGGAACAGAAGCTGGTACGTGCCTTGATGAAGGAGAAAGCACCGGTTGAGGGCATCTCCGATGAAAATGCAGCGATGGCCCTGAAAAAACTGCTGGCCCGTCCCCTGCCCGCACCGATGCCGAAAGGAAGCATCCACCGAATCGGGGTTCACGGCATGGAAATCCCACTGGTTCGGAAGGGTTTTCAGGATGACAAAACCAGCCGGGCCTTCGAGTTGCTCGCCCGTGCCGGAGTCGACACGCTGCGTACCGCCGAGCTCTGCTGGCACCGCCTCGGCAAAGATGCTCCGGCGAACTTTGACTTCGAGAATATCGACTATCAGGTGGAACAAGCGGACAAGTACGGGATGAATTTCATGTTCACCATCGGTTACCCTGCCGCCAAATTCAACAAGCATCCGTTCCACCTCTCCACCTTCAGACCGGAACATGAAGCGCTGTTCCGCGAATATCTGCACCTCATTCTGCCCCGTTACGACCGTTATGCTCAATACTGGGAGTACGCCAACGAGGTCGACGCTCCAAAGGTCTGGTGGCGCGGCGCCACGCCGCAGGACTACGTCCGCGACTGCCGCATCCTGCGCGAGGAGATGGATAGACTCGGCATCAAAACTCCCGTGCTTGGCATCTCCGCGACCTATTCGCGCAGCGCCGCACGCGACAAAAACGGCGAGGGACAGGAATTCACCCGCCGCTGTCTGTCCGCCGGGCTGGAGCGGTATATCGACGGCTATTCGCTGCACTACACCTGGCAGATGAAAGAACAGGATTTCGTGAAATTCTTCCGCGAGCTCTCCCCCGGCACGGTCAGCGACAAGCTCGTGAATAGCGAGGAAAGCGCTTTCAGCCATCCGTCGGACATCATCAAGCTGATGGCACGCAATCTCTATCTGCACAGGTTCGAAAGCGTCTACTGTTACCTTGCCCGCGATCGGATGGAGGGAGCCAGTCTGAACCGTTCCGGTTTCTTCGACATCGACTGGCGTCCGAAGCTGCGCCTGCTGAGCCTCGCGGCGGCGGCAGACGCAATGAAAACCCGCAACCTCGTCCGCATGGCTGAACCCGCCGAAGATGTGGAAGCCTATCTGCTGCAAAACAACCCGGCCGCTCCCGCCGGCTCTCCGAAGTACGCCGTTGTCCTCTGGAAAAATGGCGCGGTCGAAGCAATGAATCCCAACTTCACCCCCAGCCCGACCCTCAAACCCGCCACGGTACGCTTCCGCGACGGCAAGGTAGTCAAAGCAGTGGACTGGCTGCTCGATGAAGTTCCCTTCACCGCAGCTTCACCGCAATTCGAAATCACCGAACGCCCCCTCGTCGTCTATTGCGACGAGCTGCCCTCATGGCCTGAAGTCACGCGCAGCGAATGGCTCAAAAAACACCGCGCCTGCACCGTAGCCACTTCCGAAGCCGTTGTTCCCGCCAACTAATCCGGATATCGCAGACGCAAAAAGCAGAAAGAAAACCTCAGGACTGATCCGGATTTCATTCATTCACCACGATAACGACAACAGGAACATGCAGCTGGAAACCGAACGCCTCAGAATCCTGTCGCTGCCGCAGTTGAAACTCCGGCTCGAAGGGATGCCCCGCTTCGAGCACGAAGCGATGGCCTCCCCGGCGGAGCTCGCGGAGAAAATTCCGTCCTCCTGCCCGTGGGCCGCCAATTGGCAGATCATCTGGAAGGAGCGGAACTGCTCCGTCGGCAGCGCCGGTTTCATGAACGTGCCGGACGAAACCGGAGAAGTTGAAATCCGCTGCGGCATCACCCCGGCATTCCAGCGGCGGGGATTCATGACCGAAGCCCTGCGCGCGATTGCGGCGTGGGCATTGGAACAGCCCGGCGTCACCGGCGTCATCGCGGAAACCGAACCGGAAAACACGGCCTCGCGCCGTGTGCTCGCCCGGTGCGGCTTCAAGCCGGTTTCCGCGACGCGCTGGCGCCGGCTCGGACCGGCGGAGATTACGTACCGGGAACTCCCGGCCGGAGAGATCGAAACAGGGCTTTTCGCCTCCTTCAACCGCTATCAGGAGGTGAAACGGTGCCGGCGGAGGGAAAACGGCCGCAACGTCCTGAAGGAGATCGCTTTTACAGAGCAATGGAGCGCGGAGGATTACCGGCTTCTCGCGGAAGCTCTGCGCGGCGCCGTCGCCGCCGGCGGCGCGGTTTTCGGCGCGTTCGACGGAAAAAACCTGATCGGTTTCGCCTCGCTGGAGAACCGGCCCCGCGGCTCCCGAAATCAATATCTGCAGCTCTCGAACCTTCACGTATCGGCCGAATATCGCGGGCGCGGCATCGGCAGGCTCCTGTTCCGGGCGGCCTGCCGGCGGGCGGCGGAACTGCGGGCCGAACGGCTCTACATCTCCGCCCATTCCGCCGAAGAGACGCAGGCCTTCTACCGCGCGCTGAACTGCACGGAGGCGGAAGAGCTCATGCCGGATCTGTTCGAACTTGAACCGTGCGACTGCCATCTCGAATTCCGGCTCTCCCCCGGCCGCGCATAACCATAACCGGTTGATCAGCCGCAGAATGCGTCAGGAATCCACTGCGAAGAAGCGGCGTCCCCCACGCCGAGCACCCAGTCCGGAGCAACATTGCCGGGCATCCGCTGCAGGACGGCTTTCAGTTCATGCGCACCGGCCTTCAGCTCCAGCCGAACGCTCTGGTTCCACGGGGCGCGATGAAAGGAGGGAGCCATGCTGCCGCCCGCTTCGCGCCGGAAGGCGGGAGCGTCGTCGACCTCGACCTCGACCTGCGCCCGGGTATTGAACATCACGATGTACTCTCCGTCGGCAGGGACCCGGAATTCAAACTTCAGCACCAGTTGTTCATGCTCGTTTTCCAGCGGAGCCGGCCACCGGCAGAGCTGGCCGCCGAAAACGACCGGCGCCGATGCTTCCCCCGGCTTCCCGGAGCGGCGCAGGGTGTAAAGCGCCCGGACCGGGCGCGGCTCGAAACTCCGCGCCGGATTCCGTTCCAGCCCGACCCGTCCCTGCAGGGAGCAGATCAGCTCCGAAAACGCGTCCAGCGTCCGCGGCGCGTCGATTCCGGTGATCTCCCGGCTCAGCACAAGACTGCGCCCGATCGGGGCCAGCCACTTTTCCCCGATCCCGGCGGGATTGAGAATGCCGAGAATCGCCCCGACGCTCGCCCCGGTGCAGTCGCAGTCCTCGCCGAAATTCACGGCGTGGCAGATCGAAGCGCCGAACTCCCCCCGCCCCAGCAGCAGCCCGGCCGTGATGATCGGGAGATTCACCTTTACATCGGTGAAGTTGTCGCTCCGGTACTTCTCCATGATCCGGCCGAACAGAAAATCGAACTCCGGTTTTTCATCGAACCAGTGAATCACATCCCCGATCCCCTCCCGCAGCGGGCTGTCGGCCGGAATCGCCGCGAGACCGGTTTCGACAACCCTGCGGATATCCGGCTCCGTGAACGCGGCCGACTCGGCGGCAGCCAGAAACACCTCGCTCCAGAGGCCGCTCCCCGCATGGTCCACGCAGGCGTCCTCGTAAGCGAAGGCCGCGGCAAGTTCCGGGTCGCCGGGGGCCAGGCATGCCCAGAGCTCCGAGCGGATCGCCGCTCCCATTCCGTCGGTGAACCAGTTGTCATAGCTTCCTGAAAACGGCGGCTCGATCCGGTTGCGCAGATTGCGGATGCCGACGCCGTACTCATCCATGGCGAACCCGACGTGGTCCAGCCACGCCTTCGCCAGCCGGCGGCAGCTCACCGCCGGCTCCGGCATCGCCGCGAGCGAACAGGCCCAGACCACCTGAAGATCCAGATCGTCGTTCGGAAGCATCCGTTCCGGAACGGGGTCGTAAAACTCGAGCCGGTGCGGCCCGCGCCACCCTTCCACCGGGGCACCGAGCGTTCCTCCGGCCGCTTTCCCGAGCCAGCAGCCCAGCACCTTGTCACGATACCGTTCCCGGTCCATATCCGCGATTCTCCTTCCGGCAGTTCTCATTTCGGCCTCACCTCGACTTTCAGCAGCGCCCGCGCTCCCTGCGGCCAGTCGATATCCACGGAGAGGACGCCGCCGGCCATGCTCCGGGAGAACACGACCGGAATGACGGAGTCTCCGTAAAAACCATTCACGGCAACCCGGTCCGCTTCGGAACAGCCTTCAAAACCGATCCGCAGCTTCGCCTCCCGGCGCGCCGGAACATACGCGATGCGCGCGCCCTCGTCTGTCCGGCAGGCGACGACCGGCAGTTCCGCCTCCTCCGGATTCGTCACGGCGAGGCGGGTTCCCGCGAAATCCTTCCAGAATGCATAGGCGTGAAAGACCGGGCGCGGCGCGCCGGTCTTCCCGTCCCACGGCGAAAAATCCGACTCCCACCAGCCGACGCAGAAATACTGCGAGCTTTCGATCTCCTTCTGCGCGAACAGCGCCAGATACTCGGCGATCATGACCGCCTGCAGCGGAAACGAGTAACCGCGGTGCGTAAAATCCTCCAGCGGATGTACATTGAACTCCGTGACCCAGAGCGGGACCTCCCGCCCGAGGCACTCGCGCATCCGGGCGCGCATGTGATCGATGCCGCGGGCGAAAATCTGGTTGGCCGGGTCACCGTAGTAGCCGTGGATTGCCACGAAATCGATCAGCTCCGCAACGCCCGGATGTTTCGCCACCGGAACCCACCAGTTATCGATGCTGCCGCGGAACGGGTCGGCGATGCCGCCGGTGCCGACCTGCAGCTCCGGATTCAACGCCTTGAGTTTCCGGGCGGTTTCGAGGTAGAGCGGCGCATACTCCTTCGCTCCGGCATGCCAGGGTCTGCCGAACCAGTGGCCGCCGTCCGGCTCGTTCCAGAGCTCCCAGTGCCGGACCGTGCCGGCGTGCCGGGCGACCTCAACGGCGAAATCGCTCCAGCGTTCGTAAAACACCTTCCAGCCCGCCGGGGATTCGAGGCCGTCCGGCATCATCCACGGCACGGCGCCGCCGATCAGGCCGAGCACTTCAACCCGGTTCTCCCGGCTCCAGCCGAGAAAGCGGTCCAGATCCTCCCAGCGCCAGGCGTTCCCGTCCGGGTTCAGCCGGCCCGGGGAAAAGAAGCCGGGGCCGCCTTCGCGGCAGACGCTCATGCCCATGTCGGCATAAGCGGTTTTCCGGTCGCGGATATCGAAGTAGTGGCCGCCGAACAGTCTGCGGTTGACCGGACCGGTCTCCTTCTCCGTAACGCGGAGCGACAGGGTTCCGCCGCTCCGCACGGCGTCCGGCAGCAGGGGATTGCCGCCCGCCTTCTCCAGCGCGACTTTGCGGAATTCAGCCTTGCCGGGACCGCGCAGCAGTAGAACCGCTTTCAAACTCTCAACCTCGCCTGATATTTCGATCCGCGCCTGAACCGGCACAAACGCCCCGCTTCCCTTGGCGGGGGGCGAAAACACGGCCTTTTTCCAGACGCCGCCGCCCCACGCTTCAAGGCCGATCACGGCCTGATTTTCCACATCGGTGCATCTGAGCTCCGCCGACAGGAGGTATTCCCCCGGCTCCGCCGGAATCGAGCAGTGCCGGCTGATCTCCTGCGCCGGACCGGCCTGAAGCAGAAAAACCCCGTTCTCCTGCCGGAACTGCTCCGGGCGGACCGCCTCCGGGCTCCAGACCTGCCACGCCTGCTCCGGCAGCGCGACGGCTCCCGACCGCAGGGCGGATGCAAGAAGCAGCACGGCAAAAACAATTTTTCTCATTCCCATGATTCCATACTCCATTGCATTACGGGCGGAAATCGGTTTCGCCGGTGGAGCTCCAGACCGATCCCCACCCGAGCTTGAAAATATCGCCGTGACTGTGCGAGGCGGCATGGCCGTCGGCAAATGCGAGATTGGCGCGTTCGCCATGACGGATGTGGATTTTATACCAGCCGGTCGAAGTCAGGCTGAACGACTGATTTCCGTAAAGCGCATCACCCGGATTCATGCAGAGGCTGTCGGCCAGGACGGTAAACCGGCTCGGCTGCTTCAGCGCCTTGAAATTCAGAAAGGCGAGGAAATTGTTTTCGAGAAAGAAAATGCCGTCCGCTTCCCCGACCCCTTCGGAGTTGGAACCGTAAGTCGCCATCGGGTAAACCGTGTATTTGAACGGACTCCAGGAAGGACAGACCGCGCTTTTGCGCGCCGGGTCTCCCGGCGGCATGACATAGTCGATCCAGACCTTCCTCCCGGAGCCGCCCCCGGCCCAGTCGTGCGTCTGAACCACGCCCCGGTAATCATCCGCGTACAGCAGAAATCCCGTAACGCACTGCTTCAGGCTGTTGAGGCAGGCGGAGGATTTCGCCCGGTCGCGCGCCTGATTCAGCGCGGGCAGCAGCATCGAGGCGAGGATCGCGATAATAGCGATCACAACCAGAAGTTCGATCAGCGTAAACGATGTTTTTTTCACTTTCAACCTCTTTGTGAATCATACGGATTTCCGTTTCAGCTGCCTATATTATACCGGGAAACGCATCCGATATCTAGAAGGATATTAAGATATTTCAGGACAATCGTCCCGAACCGGCATTTCTTTTCTTTTAATATCGTCCTTGTACGTATATAGTAACGAAGATCAACCGAAAGAGGAAGAAATGGAATATTTCAGGAAAGAGTGGCTGTTCACCGTCCGGGATTTCCCGATTTTCATCAACAGCGACATTCCGCTGAAGAACACGCTCTGGCATACGCACGATTTTTTCGAGCTCGTGCTTGTCGCGCGCGGCCACGGCGAACACCGCCTGAGCGAAACCGTCTCCTACGGCATCATGCAGGGCGATGTCTTCGCAATCTCCGCCGGGAAGGTGCACTGTTACACGAACACCCACGACATGCTGCTTTACAACATCCTGTTCGAACCGGAGTTTCTCGGTTCGGAGTGGAAGGAGCTGCTGGAAATGCCGATCATCCGCTCGCTGGAGAACTCCCCGCTGCACAAATTCCACCTCCCGATGTTCACCCGCTCCGCTGCGGAAGTGCTGCTGCGCCGGATCATCGGCGAACTCTCCATGCAGCCCCCGTCGTTCAGAATCAGCGTCAAGGCGCTGTTCCTGGAGTTCCTGGTCCTGCTCGGGCGGGCGCAGGTGAAGGAGCTGCACAGCTCCGACTACCGGCAGGAAGCGATCCACCGCGCCATCATCCACATGGAACGGAACCTGGCCAGGAAACTGACGCTGGCGGATATCTCGAAACACGCCAATCTCAACAAAAACTACTTCTGCGAATGCTTCCGCAATGAAACCGGCACTTCCCCCTGGGATTACCTGATCCAGCTGCGGGTCGAAAAGGTCAAGAAGCTGTTGAGCGAAACGGACCTGCCGATCAGCGAAATCGCCCAGATGTCCGGTTTCTGCGACCAGAGCTACATGTCCCGCGCATTCCGGAAAACCGAGTGCATGACGCCTCGCAGCTTCCGGGCGGCTTTCCGCCGGATTTCGACCGGTCCGGCCGCAATCCCGCCGGAATGAGCGCTCCGGCACTTGAACTTGCGCGAATCATCCTCTGTCTTATCCGGCGAACCGCATGAAATGCCAGAAACCACGGAAAGGAGACCTGCCGATGGATATCCGCGAACGGATGAAAAACGGAAAGCTTTATTTCTGCACCGACGAAAGCGTCGCGCGCGAACAGCTGCAGTGCCTGGACAAGCTGTATGACTTCAACCAGACCCGCCCCTCCGAAATGGAGAAACGCCAAAAGCTGCTGAAAGAGCTGCTGGCCGAGGTCGGCGAAAACTGCTACGTCGAGCCGCCGCTCCACGCCAACTGGGCGAAGAACACCCATTTCGGCAGCAACGTCTACGCGAACTTCAACCTGACGCTGGTGGACGACACGGACATCTACGTCGGCGACAGCGTGATGTTCGGTCCGAACGTGACGCTGGCCACGGCCGGACACCCGATCGACCCCGGCCTGCGCCGGAAGGTCGCGCAGTTCAACCTGCCGGTCCGCATCGGCAACAACGTCTGGATCGGCGCGGGGGCGGTCGTCCTGCCCGGAGTGACCATCGGCGACGACAGCGTGATCGGCGCGGGCAGCATCGTGACGAAAGACATCCCGGCCGGGGTCGTCGCGGTCGGCAACCCGTGCCGGGTCCTGCGGCCGATCAACGACCGTGACCGGGAATACTACTTCCGGGAGCTGAAAATCGACCTGCGGTAACCGCCGGATGCAATGATTTCCGCCTCCGGCGCTTGCCGCCGGGGCGATCCGGCTGTATATTTCATAAAATCATGTGCGATTGAAAACATTCCGGTCCGAACAACAATGAAGCTTCATGTGGATTCCGGCGGCAGGCGCCTCGACATCGATGCGCCGCCGGGGCGGCATCTGAGCGAATCGCTCGCGGAAGCCGGCATCCGGCTCGACCTCCGCTGCGGCGGCAACAACCGCTGCGGACGCTGCCGGGTGCGGCTGCTCTCCGGGCGGTTCGCCATTGCCGGGAAGGCGTATGACGCGGACCGCGAAGGCCCGCGCGAGGCGAACGCCTGCCGGCTCATCCCGGCAGGAGTCGAGGGACGGATCGAAATTCCGGATTCCTCGCTGTTCCGGGACGGCCTGCTGATCGAAACCGGCTTCCGCTGCGCTCCTTCCGGCGCCGCCTCCGGTCCGGGAGAGAGCGCCCTCGCCTTCGACATCGGCACAACCACGGTGGCGGCCGCCCTCGTCAAGGACGGCGCAGTGCTCCGCACCGCCGGAGCGCCGAACGCCCAGAGCCGGTTCGGCGACAACGTCATCGACCGGATTGTCGCCGCCGGCAGATCGCCGGAAACGGCAGCCGAGCTTCGCCGTGTTCTCGTCGAAGAGACCCTGAATCCGCTGATCGCCGAACTCGCCCCCGCTTCCGGCAGCGTGCGCCGCATCGCCGTCGCCGCCAACACGGTCATGAGCCACATCTTCTGCGGACTTTCGCCGGAGTCGATCGGCGTTTCGCCGTTCCGGCCGCTCCGGCTGCGTTTCCCGGCGGAACCGGCCGCAAACTTCGGCCTCGCGGTCGATGCGGAAACTCCGGTCCATGTCTGGCCGGCCATTTCAGGGAGCGTCGGCGGCGACATCACCGGCGGCATCGCCGTCACCGGCTTCGGGCGCGTCCCGGACAGGCTCGAACTCCTGCTCGACATCGGGACGAACTGCGAAATGATCCTCAGCGACCGCGGCCGCAAGCTGGCGGCGGCCGCCGCGGCCGGACCGGCTTTCGAGGGGGGCAGCTCCGCCGTCGGCTGCCGGGCCCGGCCCGGCGCCGTCGATCACCTGGCCGTCAGCGAAGCCGGGTACTTCCGTTTCCACGTCATCGGCGGAGACCTGCGCCGGATCGACGGAATCTGCGGCTCCGGACTCGTCGATTTTCTCGCCGGCATGCGCGGCGCGGGGCTGATCGACGAATTCGGCCGCTACAACCGCGCGCGCCTCGGTTCCCTCGGCCGTCTCGAAGCCGGCACGCCCGAAACCGGCCTGCTCTGCCGCCTCTCTTCACAGCTTGCCGTCAGTGAAGCCGACATCGAAGCGCTCCTGAAAGCCAAGGCCGCCATCGAAGCGGGCGTTCTCGCACTGCTCGGCAGCGTCGGCCGGAGTCCGTCGGAGCTCGATGCGCTCTATCTCTGCGGCGGCTTCGCCTCCGCGCTCGACCTCGCGTCGGCCCGTTCAACGGGGCTTCTACCCGCCGTCGCGGCCGATCGAATCCGCATTTGCGGCAATACCTCCCTCGCGGCGGCGATACAGGCGGCGGCCGATCCGGAGATATTGGACCAGTTTGAATCGGAGCGTCCCGGCTTCCGCGACATTCCACTCAACAATCTGCCGGAATTCGAAGAATTATACACCAGAAGTCTGGCTCTCAATTAAGTTTTCATAAGAAAACGCATTTTTTTCGCAAAAATTATTTATTGTGAATTTGATTTTCCGAAAAGCATATTATATTACAACCTATCAGTACCGCAATCAACTTGTAATAAAGGGATTCATATTTATATTATGCCGGAATTGCCGGAAGCCGAAAATATCTGCCGGGCCCTGAAGCGGGTCATGGCGGGACGCACGATCACCAGAGTCGAAGTATTCACCCCCGCGATGCGCGAACCGCTGACGCCGCTCCTCTCCGCCGGACTCGAAGGGCTGAAAGTCGTCGACGTGCGGCGACGCGCCCGTTACGTCGTGGAGGAGCTGTCGGACGGCCGCGCGCTTCTGATGCATTTCGGCATGACCGGCGTCGTGCGCGTCGAATCAACCGATATTCCGAGGCGGAAGCATGAACATGTGTTTCTGCATCTCGACGACGGGCGTGCGTTCCGTTTCGAATGCACGCGCCGCTTCAGCGTGCTGAAGGTCTGCACGCTGCCGGAGCCGGGCGGTTTCCCGGCGGAACTCGACGCATTCGGCGTCGAACCGCTGACCCCGGCTTTCGATGGAACACATCTTTTTAAGCGTTCGCGCGGGAAAACCGTCAATGTGAAGTGTTTCCTGATGGATAACGCGGTGGTTGCCGGAATCGGCAATATCTACGCGACGGAGACGCTGTTCGCCGCGAATATTTCGCCGCTGCGTCCGGCCGGGAAGCTGACCCGCCGCGAATGCGGCACACTGGCCGCGGAGGCCAAACGGATTCTGGCCCGGGCGATCGAACTCGGCGGCAGCTCGATCTCGGACTTCCTGAATGTGGACGGCACGGAAGGAAAATTCGCGCAGGAAATCGCCGTCTACGGCCGGGCCGGGCAATCGTGTCCGCGCTGCGGCGGAATGATTGAAACGGTCCGGCTCGGCGGCAGGAGCTCCGCCTGGTGCCCGAATTGTCAGAAGTGATTGAAAAGCAGAGAAAATAATCCGGTTTATATTGAATTGAAGGCGGGGCTGTGCTATATTAGGTGTTAACCCGAATATTTATTCACACCGAACCGTAATTTTGGAGTATCCAACAGGGAGTTGTTCCTCATCATGAACGATCTTAAGAATGCATCCGGTTTCATGTGCCACCTTCATCCGTCGGCCACGCTTGCCATCACGGCAATGGCCAAGGAGATGAAAGAGCAGGGCCACGATGTCTGCAGCATGTGCGCCGGAGAACCGGATTTCGACACGCCGCAGCCGATCAAGGACGCCTGCATCGCTGCGCTTGAGGCCGGCAAGGTAACCTACACGCCCGCCAGCGGAGCCCCGGAACTGCGCAAGCTTCTCGCCGCGAAGTTCCAGAAGGAGAACGGCATCCGCTGCGCGTGGGACGAGATCGTCGTCGCGCCCGGAGCGAAATACTCCTGCTTCACGGCCATCGCGGCGCTCTGCGGCCCCGGCGACGAGGTCATCATTCCGGCGCCGTACTGGCTGAGCTACCCTGAAATGGTCACCGCCGTCGGCGCGAAGGTCGTCGAAATTCCGACCCGCATGGAGAACAACTACGAACTCGACCCGGCCGATCTCGAAGCCGCGATCACCGAAAACACCAGGCTGCTGATCCTGAATACGCCGTCGAATCCGACCGGGGCGGTCTACCGCCGCGAGACGCTCGAGAAGATCGCCGAAATCGCGGTCCGGCGCAACATCATGATCCTCGCCGACGAAATTTACGAGAAGCTGACCTATGACGCCGACAAGCCGCACGTCAGCATCGCGTCGCTTTCCGATGAAGTCAACGAGCATGTCGTCACGGTGAACGGCTTCTCCAAGACCTACGCCATGACCGGCTGGCGGCTCGGCTACCTGCGCGCCCCGCGCTGGCTGGCGCGGCGGATCATCGCATTCCAGAGCCATACGACCAGCAATCCGACCACCTTTGCCCAGTACGGCGCCATCGCCGCCCTCGAAGGCAAGGCGGACAAAGAGGTCCGGCACATGTGCGAAGAATTCGCCAAGCGGCGCGACCTCGTATATGAACTGATTTCGGCCATTCCGGGCGTCAAGTGCATCCGTCCGCAGGGAGCGTTCTATCTCCTCTGCGACGTCAGTTCGTTCGGCATGACTTCGGAAGAGTTCTGCAACCGGCTTCTGGCCGAAGAAAAACTTGCCGCCATTCCGTGCTGCTCGTTCGGAGCGGAGGGCCAGATCCGGCTCTCCTACGCCTGCTCCGAGGAGAACATCCGCGACGCGGCCGGGCGGCTCGACGCATTCTGCCGGGAGCACGGCAACTGACCGCAACGTTAGGAGGAAGAAAATGAGGAGCAACAGATGGACGCTGCCGGTCGCGGCGCTCGTTCTCGGAGCCATGCTCCCGGGCTGCGCGACCACGGAGGAGAAACCGGCCCCGGCGCCGCTGGCCCGGATGTCGGCAGGCGAACGCGACGAAGGCGCCCGCAAGGTCGCCGAGGACTATATGGCGAACTTTGCAGCCGCTTTCCGCGACAGGGACATCGAAAAATTCAAGCGGGTCATCTCCCGGGAGCGGCAGAAACAGCTGACTCCCGAGAAATTCCAGGAGATTCTCAACGCTTCACAGCGTGAGCAGGGAGAGCTCATCGACATGGAGCTGATCGGTGTTCTCGATCAGATCATCTATCAGTCGTATCTCTGGAAACTGACTTATGAGAAGAAGGATTCCGAAGGCAAACCGATCCGGCGCGACTTTCTCTATTTCGTCAGCATCGGCAAGGTCGGCGACAACGAGTACGCCATCGGCGGCTCGGGATTCCGTCTCTAAAAGAGATTTCTCACAGACGTGACCAATTCCATAAAAAAGGGGAGAAAATCATGAAGACTCTGACGGAGAAACAAAAGAACATCCTTGAATTCATCGAGGAGTTTCTCGACCGGGAGGGAATGGCGCCGACCGTTTACGAGATCGCCGCCCATTTCGACATCAAAACCTCGACGGTCTTCGCGCATCTGCGCGCGCTGCAGCGCAAGAAGCAGCTTTCGCGCAGTTCGAAGGCGCGCAGCATCAGCCTCATCAACCGTCCCAACAGCCGCAACAAGGTGCCGCAGGGAGCGCTCCTGATCCCGCTGCTCGGCCGGGTCAATGCCGGCGCCCCGGCGGAGAGCCTCGAATATAAGGAGGGTGAAGTCTGCATCAGCTCCACGCTTGCGCCGGACTGCCCGCCGGAAAATCTGTTCGCGCTGCGCGTCCAGGGAGAAAGCATGCGCGACCTCGGCATCTACGAAGGCGATATCGTCATCGTCGCCCAGACCGCCGTAAAGCCCCGCAGCGGCGACATCGTCGTCGCGCTGCTGCAGGGCGGTGAAGTCACGGTCAAAAGCTTTTTCCCGAAGACCCAGGGCCGCATCGAACTTCGTCCGGCCAATCCGGAATACAACGTTCAAATCTATCCTGCCTCCGAAGTCAGCATTCAGGGCCGGGTGATCGAGCTCCGCCGCAAATACTGAACCGTCATCCGACTCCTCCGGGCCTGCCTGCTGTACTGCAGGACTCGGAGGGGGCATTTTCATTCTTCCCCCGGCCGCGATGTCCGGCGGGGAAGCATGGATGGGGATATGCAAGGCGGCGGGAGCGCCGGATACCGTCGTTTTTCAGTGCTCCGCACAAGTAAAAACAAGCGCGTTTCCGGCCGCACGCCGGGGAATATCCCGCGAAAACGGCTTCCCTGCAGCGGCGGAAAGCCGCAAAACGATTCCGCGGACCGCCCGCTTTAGTGACGCCAGGCCGGGTTTCAATCGAGCGAGGCGGCCATTGAGCGGAAGGTTTCGGCGGCGCGTGCCAGATCATCCACGTCGGGATGCAGCGCCGCCCGGTCCCAATGAGCCGGATGTTCCGTCGAAAGCATTTCCGACGGCGGCATCTGCCTGACCCATTTGACCCGGGCCGGATCGATCTTTCCCTGACACATGAAATATCCGAGCACTTCGTTCTCCTCGAAAAACGGCTTTACATTCTCAAGACAGATTTGCGCATGGTCTGAAGCCGGATCGGCGCCGAGGGTGAAGAATACTCCGACCTTTTTCCCCTTCAGCCGGCGCAGGTATTTCTGCACCTCGAAATTCGGCCGTTCCTTCTCGATCCAGAACCCGACCGCGACGAAATCGAAATCACGGTAATCCGGCGCGTCGGCCGGAGTGGCCAGCACCGTGTCTTCCCCGAGCCCCCGGGCGACCGCTTCGGCAACCCGCTTCGTATTTCCGCTCTTCGACGAATAAACCACCAGACTTTTCATGACACTCGAACCTTTCCTCCTCTGAAATTGTTCCTCTCCTCCGGAGCCGCCCATAAACCGCGACAGGCCGCTTACCCTCAATATAATTCAGAAATCCTAATTGTCAAGCCATTCGTCCGCGAACCGGAAAATTTGCACGGAAAATGCTCGCATTTCGCAATCCGGGGAGTATTTTAATAAAAACCCAAGCTTCACCATCGAACACGGAGAGCAAGCCATGACCAGACAGATCGTCACCGCCCTGATCGCCGGTTCCGCGCTGTTCGCAGCCGCCGGCGAACCGGTCGTCCTGAAGAATTTCACCGACTCCGCGCGCTGCACGCTGAAGAAGCCGTTCGCCTCCCTGTCGGCGGACGGCGCGACGCTGCGGATCGACACGACGGCAAGCGAAAACGAGTGGAATCCGGTTTTCCTGACCAATCCCGGCGTGCTGAAACCGTCCACCGCCTACGTCGCGACCTTCCGCTGCCGGGTGGAAGAGCCCGATATGGATGCGAAGTTCCTGCACTTCCTCAGCCGGCCCGTCTCCGCCGGAAACGCCGCACTCGACACGATGCGGCAGAACGAGGGAGACAGCGCCACCTTCCGGCCGGTCAGAATCAAATTCCGCACCGGGAACGCCGCGGACTATGCGTTCCAGATCCATACCCACCGGAAGCTGAAGGGGGAAATCACCGATTTCCGGCTGGTCGAAGGGCTCGGCGAAGATTACTACCCCGCGACGCCGGACGCCGCCCCCTGCACGGATTCGCCGGGACCGCTGCCGACCGGGGCGAAGGAGTTTTCGGTCCATCCGCCGTCGAATCCGGGCGGCGCCGTCGTCGAGGCGGCCGCCTTCGGCCTCTCCGCCGACGCGGCCGACAACGTCGATGCGCTGAACCGCGCTCTCGAACACTGCCGGGAAACCGGGGCGGCGAAACTGGCCGTCGCTCCCGGAACCTACCGGATGACCGCCGATCGGCCGGTCAGGCTCGAACGGATGCGGGATTTCATCTTCGACGGCGGCGGCGCGACATTCGTCTGGCACAAGAAACGCGAAGCGAATTTCCGGCTCGACGGCTGCGAGCGGGTCGTCATGCGCAATTTCAAAATGGACTGGGAGTGGGAGAAGGACCCGCTGGCCAGCCTGGTCGAAGTCGTCGACGCCTCCGACAGTCACGTCGACTTCCGCTTCTGCGAATATGAGACGTTTCCGCGCCGCGACCTTCGCATCGCCATCGTCAGCAGTTACGATCCGGCCACAAAGTCGGTCGGAATCGAAGGCGGGTTCGACCGCGGGTTCGAATTCTTCGCCGGGCGGAACCGCCCCGAAACCGAATGGCTTTCAGGCAATGTGCTCCGGGTCCGCGGCCGGAACCTGTCGCCCTTCCGCCGGGGACAGCTCTTCCGCATGCAGCACTACTACTACGACATGAACGGCTTCGTCATGAGCGACAACCGCCACCTGACGCTTGAGGACATCGATATTTACTCCTGCGCCGGACACGCCTTTGTGGTCAGCGGCCTCCAGCAGTACTGGGAGTTCCGGAGAGTCAACATCGCCGCGCCGGCCGGAGTGCCGCGCCGGCTCATCACCTGCACGGCCGACCACTGCCATATCGCGCGTTCGCGCGGATTCTTCAAGATGGAGGATTGCGAATTCAGCCTCGGCGCGGACGACTGTCTGAACGCGCACGACTGCTCCGGCTACGCCGAAAAATCCGGCACGCACTCGGTTACGACGCGGAACGTCAAATTCATCGACACCTTCCGCCCCGGCGCGCCGGTCGAGCTCCGCCACGGCGACTACTCCCCGACCGGCTTCCGCTCCGCGGTCAAATCGGTCCGCCCCGTCGATGCGGAAAAGGGGATGCACGAGATCACCTTTGAAGACCCGGTTCCGGAGCCGGTCGACCGCGGCTTCATCCTGTTCAACTGGACCTACGACACACGGAACATCATCGTGCGGAACTGCTTCTTCCACGACAACCGCGCGCGCGGCATCCTGCTGCTCGGGCGCGACATCACGCTCGAAAACAACCATTTCCGGCACAATGAGATGGGGGCGATCAAGATCGAAACCGGCTACACCTTCAACGCCTGGAGCGAAGGGTACGGCGCGGACAACATCGTCGTGCGGAACAACCGCTTCGACAGCGTGAATCCGCGCGGCGCCGGCAGCGGCGGCAAGGCGCGCGACATCTACATGGGCGTCTACATGGAAACCGATCCGTCGATGCGGCGGACCGACTACCCGATCCTGTCGAACATCCTGTTCGAAAATAACACGTTCAAGGACAGCTACGGGCTCGTCGCCTTCATCAGTTCGGCCGGGAACGTGACCTTCCGGAACAACACCTTCACGAATCCGACCCCGCGTCGGGACCCGCTGCCCTACCGCGCCGCGTTTTACGTGACCAACGCAACCGGAGTCAGGATCGTGAACAACCGCTATATCGCTTCGCCGAACGTGCCGAATCCCGGCGTCTACGCCGACCCCGATTCCGTAAAGGGGCTCGTCGCCGCCGGAAACACGGTCGTCAGCGAATAGTCCGGGCATTGTCCGCCGCCGGGACCTCCGGCCGCAGCAGCGGCCGGAACGTCCCGAGGCCGCTTTGCACGAGAAGCGCGATCACGGCGTCGACATTGCCGGAGTCGACCGGCAGCAGCGGTGCGATCTCCTCTCCCCGGCGGTTCTCCCCGTCGTCACCCACCCTTTTCAGCTCTTCCGGCAGCAGGGAGGCGAGATCGAGGTGCGGCAGCTTCAGCGCCTCGATTCCGGCGCCGGCGAGGCGGCCGTCGCGGATCGCGGCGAAAACCTCCTTGAACTCCATCGCCCCGGCTTCGCAGACAAAGACCGCCGGACGGCTCCCCGGCGGACGTTTCCAGAGCTCCGTCCCGGTCCACGCCCTCCAGCCGGCGCCGAACGAAAAAAAACACGCAGCATCGTCGTGCCCGGCAAACGACGCATCGAGTTTTGCGGCGGTCAGCCCGTCCGGCACGAATTCGACGGTCACGCCCGCCTCCTCTGCCAGCTCCGCGAGCGGGGCGGTCACGACCTCGGCCGCTTCGTCGTATTCCCGTTCGCCGCCGAACCTTTCCGATACGCCGATCACGACCTTTTTTCCGGCAAAATGCCGCCGTAAAACCGAGGCGAAAAACGGGACCTTCGGCAGATGGCTGCGCGTCAGTTTCTCCCGCACCTCCCACTGATACGGCGTCGTGCGCGCAAGTTTCTCAAGCTTCCGCATGCCCGGCGTCAGGATGCCGAGCGCCGCCAGCATCATCGGCGCAAACGGAGCGTAATGGATCGCCACCATGACCGCCCACGGGATCCAGCCCGGCACGAAATCGCAGAGTCCGAACACGGCAAGCAGGATATAAACCAGACAGCGCGTCACCGTACGGTTGCGGTATTTCAGCTGCTCTTCGCCTTCCGGCGGCCGGAACTCCGGATCGACCCGCTCCGCCAGCAGCCGGTACGGGTTGGCGAAGCATTGCAGAATCCGATTCGCGCAACGCAGCGCGATCCAGCCGAACAACGCCTGCTCGAAGCGGAGATAGCGCGCCCCGGCGAGTCCGGCCGCCAGCCAGAAGGTGACCAGTCCGAAATAGAGCGATCCCGTACAATACAGCCGCATCGCCGGCGGGAGCTTCGGGACCGGACGCCAGAACGGCTTGCCGGGCAGGGCCTCCGGCACCCGGTCGAACGCCTCGAGCAGCGACTCGTCCCAGCCGTGCCCCTGCTTCGACCAGAGGGCGTGAAACGCCCTGCCGCCGTCCCCGCCGCGGACCGACAGCCGTTTCGCCGCCAGCTCGGCGACCGCCTCCACCCTGCCGTCGATTTCGAAGCGGACGCGCCGGCCGTCCGCGGCCCAGACGAAACGAAACGAATGAAAACGGCGGCCGCCGTCCCCGGAGGAAAAGAGCCGGACCCGGTCCAGCGGCCGCCGATCGAGTTCGAAGTCACATGCCTCGAGCCAGCCCCCCTCACCGTCCACCCGGAACCGCACCAGCGGCGGAGCCTCAAGCCCGTAACGCGGATCGGCCGGGTAGCCGTAACAGGTGACCGGCTTCAGCGCAGTCCAGTAAAACGGCTCCTCGCCTTCGACGACGAGGGTCATCTCCCGCTCCGGCCCCCTCCCCGCCGCGAGATACAGCAGAATACAGCGAAAACGGTCCATCCGTCACCACTCCTTTTTAATATGGGACGCCCGGGGGGATGCATTCTTAGCGGGAGAACGATTATTTCCGCGCGCCGGCCGCCCGTTCGGTCCGCAGCAGGTCGTCGATTTCGGCAATGACCATCCCGGGAGTGATCGCCCGGATGCAGCGCCGGTGCCCCTCCCGGCATTCGCGCCGGAAGCACGGGGAACACTCGATCTTCTCGTACAGGAGCCGCCAGTTCGGGCTGATCGGTCCCGTCGCCGTGAAATCGGTCGGCCCGAAAACCGCCACGCCGGGGCGCCCGAGCGCGGCCGCCAGATGCATGATCCCGGAATCGTTCGCGACCGTCATCGCGGAACTCCTCAGAAGATGCATGAGTTCGATCAGCGATGTGCCGCCGGATAAATTGTACGCCTTGCGCGGATCGAGCCCTTCGACCACTTCATCCCCGATCTTCCGCTCGGCTCCGCTGCCGAGCACGGCGACGATGCCGCCCGCTTCGACCCAGTGCCGGGCCACCGCCGCGAAGTTCTCCGACGGCCACCGCTTCGCGGCCCCGTACGCGGCGCCCGAGGCGACGGTCAGCAGCTTCGGGTGCTCGCAGAGCGCGGTGATCGCCGGCGGCAGTTCGTCGACTCCGGGCGAAAGCCGGAACTCCGGCAGGACGCCGTCCCAGTCCGGAGCGCCGAGCGCCGACGCGATGGCCAGATAACGGTTTGCATGGTGAATGTTTGCCGGCTCCCGCTCCGGCCGCGGCGGAAACGCGAATGCGCGCCGCAGCAGAAATGAACGGCAGCGCGCTTTCGCCCCGTACAGATTCGGAACTCCGGCCAGGCGCATCGAGAACGCATCGCGGAACGAATTGTTGAAAAGCACGCCGACTCCGAGCCGGAGCCGCCGCAGCAGCATCAGCTCCTCGCGGCTCCAGCTGCTGTGAATGCGCTCGAGCGGCACAATCCCGTCGACGACCGGCAGCGAGTGGTAAAGCGCCCGCTGCCCGGCCGGCGCGATGCAGTAGAGCGCACAACGCGGAGGAATGATTTTGCGGAGCTGGCCGAGCGCGGGCAGCGCCATCACGGCGTCGCCCAGATGGTTCGGCATGCGGACCGCCATTCCGTTGCGCCACATGCCGGGATCCGGCACGATCTTTTCGAACTGCGGCGACGGGAAATCCCGCCGGATGTCAAGCATATGCACGGGGCGCTCGCTCATTGCGCCATACTCCTCCGGAATTGAATCAGTGAAAAAGTCATCTTCGGCCTCAATGCCCGTAAGATACCATAATGCGGACATTTTTTCAATCGTGAAGCCGGGAAAGTACGCACTTTTGCAAGAAAAAATGAGTTTCTGCTTGCAATTTCCGGCAAAACAAGGTTTATTATATCATGAGGATAATTTTGTGTGTTAAATTCCATACAATTCAGGATTAAGGTTCGATGAGTACTCAATGCGTGGCAAAACTTTTTTCGACCCATATCGGAATTGACCTCGGAACCGCCAATTGTCTGGTTTACGTGCGGGATCTCGGGATCGTTCTGAACGAACCGTCGGTCGTGGCGATCAAAGAGAGCACCCATGAAGTGCTCAATGTCGGCAGCGAGGCGAAAAGCATGCTCGGCAAATGTCCGGGCAACATCCGGGCCATCCGTCCGATGAAGGACGGCGTCATCGCCGACTTCGAAATCACCGAAGAGATGCTGCGCTACTTCATCCAGAAAGCGATCCGCTACGTTCCGTGGCGCAAGCGGCTGCTGAGCCCGCGCGTGCTCGTGGCCGTCCCGTCCGGCATCACCGAGGTCGAAAAGCGGGCGGTGAAGGATTCGGCCAAGCGCGCCGGCGCCGGGGAAGTCGTGCTCATCGAGGAGCCGATGGCGGCGGCGGTCGGCGTCGGGCTCCCGGTCGCGGAGCCGGCCGGCAGCATGATCGTCGATATCGGCGGCGGCACGACCGAGGTTGCGGTCATTTCGCTCTCCGGCATCGTCGGGGCGAAAAGCGTCCGCGTCGGCGGCGACGAGCTCGACACCGCGATCACGCAGCACCTCCGGAAAGTTTACAATCTCATGATCGGCGAACTGACCGCCGAGCAGATCAAGATCCGCATCGGCAGCGCCTACCCGGTCAAGGACGACGAAAGTCTGGAGGTCAAGGGCCTCGACCTCGTGTCGCGTGTGCCGAAGACCGTCCGGATCACGGCGGCCGAGATCCGCATGGCGCTCCAGGAGCCGGTCACGACCATTATCGAAGCCGTCCGCGCGACGCTCGAACGCTGCCCCCCCGATCTTGCGGCCGATCTGATCGACCGCGGCATCATGCTGGCCGGCGGCGGCGCCATGCTGAGCGGCCTCGACAAACTTTTAACCGAAGAAACCGGGCTGCCCGTGTTCATCTCCGAGGAGCCGCTCAACGCGGTCGCGAAGGGAACCGGCGTCATGCTCCAGGAAGACAGCATCTGGTCATCGTAGAATGAAAATCGATCTGAAATCTCTCCGTCCCGTCGCCCTGGCGGACCGCACGTTGTTTGAGTCCAAACTCGCCGAACAGCCGTCGCAGAGCTGCGAGTGCAGCTTTGCGAACCTGTTCATGTACCAGCAGCCGTATGGAATCGACTTTGTCGAGGCCGACGGGCGGCTCATCGTGTACGAGCACGCCAGCCGGACCATCCACTACCCGATCGGCCGCTGGACACCGCCGGAAGAACTCCGGGCCGTTTCGGACGCCTTCGTCGCGGCAGGTCTCACCGACGGCGGAATCTACGACGTCCCCGAGGAGTTTCTCGACCGCCATCCCGACTGCGACCGCTTTTTCGAGCTCGAGTACGACGAGGGCGCGATCGATTACCTCTACTCGATCGAGAAGATCGCGACCTTTTCCGGCCCGAAGCTCCGCAAGAAGCACAATCTGGTCAAGCAGTTCCAGACCAACTGGCCGTACGCCGAAGTGCGCAAAATCACGCGTGACGAAATTCCGGCCGTCGCCCGGCTCGCCAAAGAGCTGAATTCGCGGCTGCCTCCGTGCGAATTCCTCGAAGAGGAGGAGCTCGCCATGAACCGCGCGTGGGAGAACTTCGAAGCGCTCGGACTCGGCGGCATCGTGTTGTACGCCGAGCCGGATTATCCGGCAGGCTTTTCGATTTACAGCATGCTTTCGCCGGATACGGTCGACATCCACTTCGAGAAGGCGGACCACACCGCGAAGGGCGCGCCGCAGACGCTGACCTGGCAGCTGGCCATCGCACTCCGGAACAAGGCGAAATTCATGAACCGCGAACAGGATATGAATGAGGAATCGCTCCGTCACGCCAAGCGGTCGCTCGACCCGGAACGCTTCTTCAAACGCTATTTCCTGCGCGGAATCAACTGACGGGCCGCTCCGGTCTTCCGGAAGCAACGCGAAAGGGCCGTTTTTTGCCGCAGAAGCTGAAAATCATCGCTGCCGCCGCTCTGGAAAGCGCCGGAGCCGCGGTCGTATGTCACTATTTCTTCCGGCGGCTGCGGGCTTTCGACCCGGTTTACGAGGTTCTGTATCTTCAGCCGGCTCCATACTGGTCCGCGGTGCTCCTTTTCCTGCTTTTTCTGGCGCTCTTTCTGTTCCTTCCGGCCGGACGGCAAGGCCGGGCGGAGCGGGTCCGGGACTGGATGCCGCTGCCGTTCGCCGGAGCGCTTCTCCTGCCTCAGTTCGATTCGGTGCTGCCCCTGCTCGGCGCATTCCTGCTGACCGGGTGGGGAGCCTGCCGGTATGCCTCGAACCTCGCCGGCGGGGAGACGGCCTTGTCCGGCAAAGCACCCCTGCTTTCGCCGCGGACCGGCGCGGCGCTGGCGGTCCTGTTCGGCATGCTCGGCGTGTTCTGGGGGTTTCACCTGCAGAGGACGGCCGGCAATACCCTTTTCCTCTTTTATCACGACTGGGGGGAATATGCGGAGCATTACCGGCGGCTCGCGTTCTCCGCCGATATCCGCCCGATCGACTGGCTGGTCGGCGGCGGCCACTGGAACGGGGCGGTCAATCTGCTGATGAGCGCGGCAATCCGGCTGGTTCCGGCGCCGGAGACGATTTTTCTGCTGAACAGCGTCATGATCTTCTCCGCGGTCCCGCTGGTCTATCTGCTCGGCCGCCGGCTGAAACTGCCGGTTGCGACCGCGCTTGTCTTCGCGCTGTTTTTCCTGTTTTCGCCGGTGGTCAGCAACCAGCCGCTGTCGCTGTTCTACGGCTTCCACCCGGTCAATCTCCTGCCGGCGCTGTTCCTTCTCTTCTTCCTCTTCCGTGAACGCCGGCAGTACGCGGCGGCGGGCGCCGTGATGCTCCTGACTTTATTCGTGCAGGAGACCGCCGCCATCTTCTGGTTCGGCTGCGCACTCTATCTCGCCGCTGGAAAGCAGTACCGCAAAGCGGCCCTGCTCGCGGGCGGAATGCTCCTGTTCTTCTTTCTCACGATCAAATTCGCCATCCCGGCAGCGGTAAAAACGCCGGGCGGCACATATACGCAGATGTTCCATTTCTCCCAGCTGGGGAGCACGCCGGGCGAGGTGCTGCTTTCCCCGCTGCTGCGCCCCGCCGCGTTCTGGGGGACGCTCGCTTCTCCGAACAACCTCTCTTTCCTCCTGATGCTGGTCCTGCCGCTCTTCTTTTTCCTGATCCGCCGCCCGCTGCCGCTCCTGGCCGGAGTTCCTCTTCTGGCGGGGGTATGCCTCCAGTCGAGCCGCGACCTGCAGAATGTGGTGCTCCAATACGGCGTGGAACTCAACTGCCTCGTCTTCATCACCGCGCTCTATGCGGCGGAACAGCTGTTCCGGCAGGGAAACCGCAAAGCGCTTTTCGGAGCGCTCGCAGCTTCGCTGCTCCTGGTCCCGGCACTCTATCTGCTGGCCGGGAAAAGCATTCTGTTCGGGAAATATCCGGCGGCGCCGATCCTCTCCCGGCCGGACGCCTCCGAACTGGTCCTGTTCCTGAAATCCGCGCTGCCGCGCGGGGTTACGGTTCACGCCTCGCCCCGCATCCGCGCTCAGCTTGTATTCGATTTTCCGACCAGGGCGCTGACGGACCCGGCCGAACCGGGGGAATTCTACCTGTTCAGCCTCCGCCCGGAAACCATGACGCAAGCGGAGCTGAACGCATTTCGCTCAGCTCTGGCCGCCGACCCGACGATCGCCCCGATCACGAGCGCCAACTGGAACGATCTTGAATATGTGATTTTTGCGAAACTGCCGTCTCCGCGCCCCCCGGCGCCGCTCCCGTTCCTGCGCCTGACCACGCCGGAGGAGTTTGCCGCGCTGGGTCCGGTCGTCGCGGACGGGCCGGATGTGGAAATCCGCTGCCGGCCGCGACAGGACGGAACCCTGATCGGCGCCCGGCTGAAAAGAAGGGCGGAATCCGATCTGAAGTTCCGGTTCATACTCGGGCGCGGCAATGAACGCCTGACCAAAGAGGTGACGTTCGCCAACGGCCTGCGCCCGGCCGACAGCGTCGAAACGGGAACCGCCTTCTTCGTCCTGCTGCCGCCGCTCGAGGGCGGGTTTCCGGAACAGGTTCAAGCGGAAGTCCTTCCGCTATGAGAGCCGCATCCGTCCTGCGCAGGTTGCGGCGGGCCGTGCTTGCAGCGGCCACCCTCGCCGCCTTTGCCTGCGTGATCTGCTGGCTCCGGCAGCCGGACGCCGAAACTGCCGGCGGCCGGTTCGACCGGGAGGAAAACGCCATCCGGTTCGACGGCAGCGGCGGGTCGACACACCCGGACGGCGACATCGCGCTCCGGCAACGGTTCGACACGCTGAAACGGAACCGGGTCCGCCTTCTCTACGTGCCTTTCGATCCGGAACCGCCGCCCGGCGGTGCGGAACAGGCCGGGCGGCTCCTCAAGCTCGCCGGCGAATATGGCTTCGAAGTGATTCCGCAGGTCGGCGGCATCTATGAAGATTCCGCCCGTCCCGCCGAGCCGGAGTGGAGAACCAGATTCGTCCGTTCGGTCGCCCGGCTGCTCGACGACCATCCGGAATTTGCCGGAATCCAGCTCAGGATCGAGTCGCTGCCCGGCGGCAATGCGGATTATCTGAAGCTGCTCGACAAACTGCGGCCGCTCGTCGGGCCGCGCCGTCTCGAAGCGGCGGCTTACCCGCCGCCATCCTGGTTCCGGGCGCAGCCGGAAGTTTGCTGGAGCAGGGAGTTTCTGACCGAAGTCGCCGAACGCTGCGACCGCATGACGGTCAGGATGCACCATACGGGACTCTCCGACCGGAAACATTATATCCGGCTTATGCGGATATGGACACGCGAACTGCTCGACGCCGCCAAAGGAACCGACTGCCGGCTTCTGTTCGAGCTGCCGGCCGGCGGCACCGCCGACAACCGGCACGATCCCGCCGCGGAAAACCTGGCGGCGGCGCTCCGCGGCGTTCAGGCCGGTCTGAACGGACACGATCTTGCGAACTATCTCGGCTGTGCCGTTGACAGTGAACGGGAAATGACCTCCGGCAGCTGGTCCGCCTGGCAGGCCGTTTTTTGCGGCGCGCGTCCGGAAACGGTCAGAGACGGATCTCCATGATGTAATCGTCCATGACGAAGCCGCCGCCGATATCGGTGACCATCTCGTTCGCCTTGTGAAAACCGTTCCGTTCATAGGCGCGGATCGCCGCGGTGTTGTGCCGGTTCACATTCAGATGCAGCACCTTGTACCCCTTCTTCCGCGCCTCGGCGATGACGTGCTTCAGCGCCAGCGTGCCGATGCCGCGGTTATGATAGGCGGCGTCGAGGTAGAGCTTGTGCAGCTTCGCACACTCGCGGCTGTGCTCGGAACAGGGGCCGTAACTCGTAAAGCCGACCGGCGTACCGCCGTCGAAAATCAGATCGAAACGGGTCCCCTCCCCGTACTCCTTCTCGAGCACGGGCAGGTCGTACATCATCTTGAGCATATAGCGGATCTGTCCTTCGTCCAGAATCGTCCGGTAAGCCTCCGGCCAGATCCTTTCGGCCAATCGGGCCACAATCGGAAGCTCTTCCCGCGAAGCGGATGCAATCGTAATATTTTCCACGGCATACGGCATTTTGAAACACTCCTCCTGTTGGTTGCACCGGGAATATAGCATAGCCGGAAGAAAATTGCAACCCGCCGCTCCCCGGCAATCCCGTCGCGGACAAAAAAACACCCGGCGGAGCCGAAACTCCCCGGGCGTCTTTACCGGTGACTGCCGAATTACTTCGCGGCCGGAGCCGGACAGGCCGTCTTGCCCGGGCATGCCGTGGTCGGGCACGCCTTGCCGGACGGACAGTCGGATTTCCCGCAGCTGCCGCTGCCGCAGCATCCCGCGGCAACGAACATGACGGCACCCGCGAACGCGGCGATCATCAGAGCTTTCCTGAACATTTTCATTTCCCCTTTCCTGTTGGTGACCGGAACTCCGGATCCGGATTACAGTTACTATACACGATTCCGTGAAAATGTCAAACCCGCACTTGAAAAAGCTGCTCGCGCCGTTACATTAATAAATCAGTGACATTCAAAAAACGATTCAATACAGTTCAGGACAAACAGGAATGAAAGCATCTGAAATCCGCCGCCGATATATCGAATTTTTCAAGAACAGAAACCACGCGGAGATCAAAAGCGCTCCGCTGATTCCCGAGAATGACCCGACCTGCCTGTTCACCACGGCCGGAATGCACCCGCTGGTGCCGTATCTGCTCGGGGCGAAGCATCCGTCCGGCACGCGGCTGACCGATTACCAGAAATGCATCCGCACCGGCGACATCGACGAGGTCGGCGACCCGGTGCACCTGACCTTCTTCGAGATGCTCGGCAACTGGTCGCTCGGCGACTATTTCAAGAAAGAGATGATCGGCTTCAGCTTTGAATTTCTGACCGGGAAAGAGAACCTGAACATTCCGGCCGACATGCTCGCCGTGACCGTGTTCGCCGGTGACGAAGACTGTCCGTTCGACGAAGAGGCCTACAACGAATGGCGCTCGCACGGCATCCCGGCGGCCCGCATCGCGAAACTCGGCAAGAAGGACAACTGGTGGGGCCCGGCCGGCACCACCGGTCCCTGCGGCCCGGATACCGAGATGTTTTACTGGACCGGGCCGCTGCCCGCCCCCGAAACGTTCGATCCGGGCGACAAGCGCTGGGTCGAAATCTGGAACGACGTCTTCATGCAGTATAACAAGACGGCCGACGGCAAATTCGAGCCGCTGGCGCAGAAGAACGTCGATACCGGCATGGGCCTCGAACGCGTGACCGCGATCCTGCAGGGCAAGGCGAGCTGCTACGAAACCGAAATTTTCGCGCCGATCTTCGCAAAGCTCGACGAAATCCGCGGCATCGACGCGCCGGCCGCCGTCCGCACGAGCTCGGAACGCATCATCGCCGACCATCTGCGCGCCGCGACTTTCATTCTCGGCGACGGAATCACGCCGGGCAAGGTCGATCAGCCGTATGTGCTGCGCCGCCTGATCCGCCGGGCGATCCGCGAAGGGCGCAAGCTCGGCATCAACGACGCCTTCACCTCGAAAATCGCGGATGCGGTCATCGAAGAGTTCGGCGATGTCTACCCCGAACTCCGGGACCGGGCCGCCGTCATCCGCGAAGAGCTCGACCGCGAGGAAAAGCAATTCGCGGTCACGCTCGAAAAGGGGACCCATGAGTTCCAGAAGCTGATCGACCGCGTTCCCGCCCATATCGAGAAGAAA
The DNA here is from genome assembly GCF_009695545.1 of Victivallis lenta. Taxonomy (NCBI): domain Bacteria; kingdom Pseudomonadati; phylum Lentisphaerota; class Lentisphaeria; order Victivallales; family Victivallaceae; genus Victivallis; species Victivallis lenta. The sequence continues at coordinate 50,999 of NZ_VUNS01000028.1, forward strand.
ATCATCTCCGGCAAAAACGCTTTCAATCTGTATGAGACCTACGGGTTCCCGATCGAACTGACCATTGAAATGGCGCAGGAAAAAGGATTCCAGGTCGACCGGGCCGGTTATGACGCCGCCTTCGCCAAACATCAGGAGATGAGCCGCGCCGGCGCCGAACAGAAATTCAAGGGCGGCCTCGCCGACAGCTCCGAGGCGACCGCCGCGCTGCACAGCGCGACCCACCTGCTGCAGGCGGCGCTCCGCAAGGTGCTCGGCACGCATGTCGAACAGCGCGGCTCGAACATCACGGCCGAGCGGCTCCGCTTCGACTTCTCGCACGAGGACAAGATGACGCCGGAGCAGCTCAAGCAGGTCGAAGACCTGGTCAACGACGCGATCAGCCGCGACCTGCCGATCGTCTGCGAGGAGATGGATGTCGAAACCGCCAAAAATTCCGGCGCGATGGGACTCTTCGAGAACAAGTACGACGCCAAAGTCAAGGTCTATACGATGGGCGACGTCAGCAAGGAGATCTGCGGCGGTCCGCATGCGAGCCGCACCGGGGAACTCGGCCGGTTCAAAATCAAGAAGGAAGAGAGTTCGAGCCGCGGCGTCCGCCGGATCAAGGCCGTTCTGGAACGATAACCCCCGGGGAGGAGTGAGACAATGAAAGAGTCCGATCTGCTGATTTCGCACCGTGACGGCGTTTATTTCGTCAAGGTTTCGGGCCGCGCGAATTTCGAATACGCGGTGCCGCTGCGCGAACTGGCCAAGACGCTCGACAATTTCAGATGCGTGCGGATGGATATGACCGAATGCCTGGCCATGGACAGCACCTTCATGGGCGTGCTTTCGATGATCGGGCTCAAAGCCAAACGCTGCGACGCGAAAGTCGAACTCGTGAACGCTTCGGAGTTCCTGACCAAACTGCTGCGCGATCTCGGCGTGGTCAAGCTTTTCGACTTCGTCGCCGGCGGCGGCGACTCCGATGCGGATTACGACAGCGCGGCCCGGAAAGCCGACCTGCTGACCACCGCCGAAACCGTCGCCGAAGCACATGAAACCCTCGTCGAAGCCGACCGGTCCAACGCTGAAAAATTCGATCAGGTCATCGCTTTCTCCAAGCAGGACGTCGAACGTCTGAAAAAGGAAAAAGAGGGGAAATAATCCTCCTCTTTTCAGGCTGCAATGCCGCGGGGCCCGGAGGCAGATGTACCACCTCCGGGCCCCGCGATGCATTAGTCAGCGGACTGTATCGGGGCTAATGCCAGCTGCGGATGCGCGCCCTCATTTCGTCTATGCCGAGAATGCCGTAAGCGAATCCTTTTCTGACCAATTGCTGCGGCAGGAATTCATCGTATTTTTCGAACAGCGGAACTTCGCCCTTGTAAATCAGCTCCATCGGGTCGAGCGGCTGTTTTTCCATCTCGCCGAGGAGGCGGAAGAACTCCTCTTTCGACGCCTTCATCCGGAAAATCAGGAAGTACGGCCGCGACGAATCCAGCGCGGAGAGGCCGAGCGCGGGGCCGCACTTGATTTTGATAAAGCGCTCCAGGGCAAGAAACGCATAGGTTCCGAGCCACGGAAACAGGCACCACATGTCGCCGCCCAGACAGATCAGCGGCTCTTCGGTCATGCCGGAGTGACGGGCAGTGCGGCGCGCCTCGTCGAGCCGCGCCACGGCATTTTTCATGAGATACGGATAAGAGCAGTTCTCCCGCAGCACCTCGCGCATCCGTTCCAGAATCCGGGTATGGATGTCGCCGGGACACTGGCCGAAATAGGCGGGCACTTTCCCCCGGACCTGCGAGCAGTAGACCAGATGGCGATTGTGATCGACCTCTTCAACGATCCACACATGCCCGGCCAGCGCGATTTTTTCGCCGACCGGCGGCGGCATGACGATCGTGCCGAGCTCCTGCGACTCGTTGCGCACGGTGTACTCCTCGTTCTCCTTGAACACGGCGTAGAACTTGAAGGAGCTGGTCTGCCGCTCCCCGGCCAGGCCGATGATCAGCCCGCCCTCCTCGGTTTTCTGGATCTGCTCCGTGGAGACGAGGTGCCGCAGCAGAAGCCTGTAGTCCTCCTGTGTGATCCGGTGGAAATAACTCAGCGAAAGCACGCGCGAAGCGAGCGCCGCCGCCGACATCTCGCCGCAGGAGGCCAGCGTGCACATGGTCTGGTGGTAAAGCAGGCTGAACGGCAGCCGGTCCAGCTTCGGCGGCTCGACCCAGCGCTCCTCGCGGTAGAGCTGAATCAGAGCGATGCCCTGGATGAGCGTCCAGGGGACCGTGACCGGCAGCATCGCCCGCGCCTCGGGCTGCTCCTCCTGCATGACGAACCACATCTCCGGCGGCAGGTCCCGCCGCCCGGTCCGCCCCATGCGCTGCAGGAAGGAGGAAACCGTGAAAGGGGCGTCGACCTGAAACGCACGTTCGAGCCGGCCGATGTCGATGCCGAGCTCGAGGGTCGCGGTGGTGACGGTGGTCAGGAACTGTTCCTCATCTTTCATGATCGCTTCAGCGGTCTCCCGGTAGGAGGTGGACAGATTGCCGTGGTGAATCAGGAACCGGTCCGGCTCATGCCTGATTTCACAATATTGCCGCAGCGTGGTGGTGGCGGCCTCGCACTCTTCGCGGGAGTTCAGGAAGACAAGGCACTTTTTTCCGCGGGTATGCTCGAAAATATAACCCATGGCGGGATCGGCGTTGACGGGAGCGGTATCGGTCTTTCCGTCCAGCTCCGGCTGCGCGTCCTGGATCTCCCGCTCCTCCGCCGCCTGCGCGCCGAGAACGTAGAAGTGCTCCATGGAGAGCCGCCAGCGGGCGCCTCCGGCCTCGATTTTCGGGATGGCGGTCTTTCGCCCGGTTCCGGCGGAGAGAAATTTCCCGGTGCTTTCGAGGTCGCCGATGGTGGCGGAGAGCCCGATCCGGCGCGGATTCACCCCGGCGAGCTTCGAAAGCCGTTCAATGAGGCAGAGGGTCTGGCCGCCGCGGTCGCCGCGCATCAGGGAGTGAACCTCGTCGATGACGATGAACCGCAGGTCGCCGAACAGCCGGGCGATATAGGCGTGTTTGTGAAGCAGCAGCGCCTCGAGCGATTCAGGCGTGATCTGAAGAATGCCGGAGGGGTTCTCCAGAAGCCGCTTTTTGCGGGATTGCGCGACGTCGCCATGCCAGTGCCACACCGGGATATCCGCCTCCCTGCAGAGGTCGTTGAGCCGCTGGAACTGATCGTTGATCAGCGCCTTCAGGGGGCCGATATAAACCGCGCCGACGGATTTCGGCATATCTTCGGTGAACAGCGTCAGGATGGGAAAGAAGGCGGCCTCGGTCTTCCCCGACGCGGTGGAAGCGGAGAGCAGCAGGTTGTCGTCGGTGTTGAACACGGCGTCACCCGCGGCAACCTGAATGGCCCGCAGCGACTCCCAGTTGTTCTGGTAGATGAAATCCCGGATGAACGGCGCATAGCGGTTGAAGATATTCATCGGCGTCCTCAGATCTCGAACTCTTCGAACTCTTTATCCGGCGCTTCCCCGTCGATCTCCGTCCGGGCGAACTCGAATTGTTCCGAACCGAGAAGCCCGGCGACATCGATTCCGGGATTCTGGTACACGATATTCAGCAGCTCGATGAAATCGCGGATCACTTCGCGCGGCGTGATGTTCGTATCCGCCCCGATCCGGCTGAATTCGATTTTGATGAAGTCGACTAGGTCCTGCTGGCTCAGGGCCGGTTCATATTCGAAAAGCCCGGCGTGGATGGCGGCGAGCTTCTCGATCAGCACAAGCATCTCCTCGTTGGTGAGCGGCGAAAGCCTGATGACCGGCGAAAGCACATCCCGGACGCCGTCGCACCCGAAGCGGCCCGCCTCCAGCCGGGATTTCAGCGCCTCGTAGCTGAACACCCCGCGCCGCGTATCTTCGATGCACGGGAGCGTGCCGCCCATGATGATGCCGAGATGGCGCGCCTTCCCCTGCAGCGTGTCGTTGTACATGGTCAGGATTTTTTCGTAATTGTACTGCCGCGTAATGCTGTTCGGGATCTTGTAGATGTTGACGAGCTCATCGATCAGGATCAGAAGACCACTGTAACCGGCCTTCTTGAGGAACATGGCGAAAAGCTTGATGTACTCGTACCAGTCGTCGTCCGTGATGACGATGTTGACGCCGAGCTCGGCCCTGGCCTCGGTTTTATTCGCATACTCGCCGCGGAACCACTTGACGACCTTCGCCTTTTCCCCGTCGTCTCCGTCGAGGGCGGCGCGGTAGTAGATGGTCAGCAGCCGGGCGAAATCGAAGCCGTGAACCATCTCGTTCAGGGAGTGGATCACCGCGTATATCTTCTTCTCCACCAGCCGGCCGAAGCCGTCGTCGCCGGGCGCGAGCCCGCTCTCGAGCGCCGTTTCGCTCTGAACGCTGCTGATCCACCGGTCGAGGATGAGCGTGAGCGCGCCGCCCTCCGGACGGGTCCGGGTGGACATATTCTGAATCAGTTCCTTGTAGGTGGCGAGCCCCTGCCCCCGGGTGCCCTGCAGCCGCCGCTCCGGGGAGAGGTCCGCGTCCGCCACGACGAAGTTCCTGTCCATGGCATAATTGCGAATGGTCTGCAGGAGAAAGCTTTTGCCGCTGCCGTACCTGCCTGCGATAAAGCGGAAGGAGGCGCCGCCCTCCGCGATCAGGTCGACGTCGTGCAGCAGGGCGTCGATCTCCGTCTCCCGGCCGACCGTGATGTACGGCAGCCCGATCCGCGGCACCACGCCGCCTTTCAGGGAGTTGATGATGACGGTCGATATGCGTCTGGGTATTTTCATTTCCGGATCATTCCTCTCAATTCCTCTCTATAATCCTCGATCACTTCCGGCTTTTCCGCATCATAGCCGATCACTGTGTCTCCGAAGCGGTCGAACAGCTTTTCGTTGATGGAGTCGACCAGTACCGACGGCAGGAGACTCCTCTCCCGGGCGAAAGTCCCCCAGTCCCCGCCGTCCAGCAGACAGCCGAGAAAGCCGTATTCGGCGTCGGGAAGAAGCGCGGCCTCTTCAGCAGCCGCCGGACCCGTTTCCGGCGGCGGAGCGGAGGGCGGCGCAACTGCCGGACCGGCGGCCTCTTCCGGTTCTTCCACAATCAGCCGGTTCTGCGTCGCGAGCGCCGCCTCGCGGATGCGGGAAAGCCGGGAGAGGTCCAGCGTGATTTCGGACCGGGCGCTTTTCCGCTTCGCCTCAAGAAGCTTCCCGATTTCGGCATTGATGATGCTTTGGAACAGCCGGGTGGTCTTTTCCTCCTTCAATGCGGATTTGAAACCGTACTGAAGGCGCATGAGGGCGTCGATGCTCTTCAGCAGCGCCCCGATCTGCCGGAGTTTGTCCTTGTAGCGCAGAAACCGGTCGCAACTCCAGCCGCCGCCGCTGCAGCGGTATCGGTAAATATCGTTGATCTCGTAGACATACTCCCGCCGCCGGATGCGGTCGAAAAAGACGGCGGAACGGAACATATTGTAGCTCGTGCCGGTCTGAAGTTTGCCGAAAAATTTTTCGCAGAGGCTGTTCCGCCGGTTTTTGCCGTAATACTCCGACAGGGATGCGAACACGCCGGCGACCACGGTTTTCACATCGTCCGGATACTGCTTGAAAAATCCGGAGTTTTCAAGGCGGTAAGGCGAGAGGGAGACCAGGGCCGCAAACACCTCGTCCGTACTGTGCGAGCCGTAATTCATCAGCGTCAGGATCGCCCGGTCGGCCTCCGCATCCGGGCAGCCGTCCAGCAGGGATCTGTCGAGGTTGTAGTAAACGACGTAATCCCGGAGCCACAGCCTGGCGTAGCGGTTGATGGCCGAATCGATCTGCCCGTAAGCTTCGTGAAAACTTTTCAGCCTGCGGAAGCCCTCCTCGGGAGTGCCGGTTCCGATCTGGTTCAGCAGCTCATAGAGGTAGACGAAAGCGAACGAGAGCGAAGTTTTTTCGACGATGCCGCGCCGGACCCGGGTTCGCCAGGAGAAATAGCCGCGGAGCTGCCGGTCGTTCATGGCCTGATAGGTCGGGAAATAGCGGACGAACTCCCCGCCGAAGTCGAAGTCGTCCTCGAACTCCTCCATGAACTTGCCCTGCTTATAGAAGATGATCGCCTCGGAATTTTCGTAAATGCTGTAGCTCCGGGCGAGCTTCCGCATCTCCCGGTATTCCGGCGGGGTGGCGCCGGCGAGCAGGGCCGCCGTTCTCGGAATCGGCTCGTCCCGATAGATTCTGGATGTGACCGCGTCGCCGGACGCGCCTTCTTCGTACATACTTCCGCCCTCTTCCGGCCCCGAGGGAACTTCCCTGGATTCATTCGCCGGACCATGCTTCTAAAAGTAACCCGGGACCCGCACTCTTTCAAGTGCGGATCAGAGGTATTTTTGAAACTGCGGCAAAGTTCTCCGGTGTCCGGGCGCAGGGATTGCGGCGGGGTCGGACGCTCCGCCGCAATCCGTTAAGTTCATTCAGAACTCGACGGCGTTACGCCTTGATCATGACCAGCATCATTTTGAAGGCGGTAACGGCCGAGAGCGCGTGCGGAATGTTCGCGGGCATGATGATGCTCTCCCCGCTCTTCAGCAGATGCGGCTTCCCGGCAATGGCGATCTTCACCTCGCCGTCGAGCACGTTCACCAGCGCGTCAAAGGGAGCGGTGTGCTCACTGAGCCCCTGCCCTTCGGCAAACGCGAACAAAGTCACCGTGCCGCCGCCGCTCTCGACGATGGTGCGGCTGACGACCGCGCCTTCCGCATACGCAACCAGCCCGGCCGGAGAAAAAACCTCCGCCTTTCCGAACTTCGAACCATTGGCATTTGAACAACTCTCCATCTTCTCTCCTCCTCTGTTGCAAGCCGCCGGACCGGTGTTTCCGGCGGCGGCCGGTATCCATACCATACACCGCCGCGCGGAAAATGCAAACGGACCCGTTCCGCAGATACGCCTCCCCCGCCGGAAATCTCGCCCCCGCTCCGGCATGCACGCCGCCGCCGGAGAAATAAACCGCCGTTCCCGCCGGGCCGTCTCAGCGGGTCAGGTGGTATGCCATCACGCCGCCGGGAAAGCCGGCGGTATCCGCTCGAAACGCAAAACTGCCGTTCTGAAACGTTCCTTTGATTTCACCGAGTTCGGAACCGTCGGTTTTGAGTGCCGTTACCCGAAAGGGAACATTCGACTTGATTGCAACGGTCGCGGCGCCGCGGCGAAGCAGCATGGGCAAGTGTCCGTGGGCGCGATGCAGAGTGAACTCGGTATTGCCGAAATGAGCGGCGGTATTATCGAGGTTGGTCAGCTGCAGCAGCAGGATGCTTCTGCTTTCAGCCAGCGGCAAGTCGTCGAGCGATAAAGCGGCAACCGTCTGGAAAGTCGAAGCGTCGTAAACCCGCATTCGGTTCCCGGCAAGTTCGCCGCCGGGTAACGTCAGAGATTCGGAACGCGGAGTTGTCACTGCAAATGTTTTCGCCCCGGAATCCAGAGTGATCTGACCGGTTGAGCTGCGGGCAATGCCGTTTTTCACCGTCTTTTCCCAAAGTCCGCGGATGCGTCCGTTATGGGTCGAGCGGGGATTGAACGTTGCGGAAAAAGGCAGCCGGAACACTCCGCCGGGAAGCGGGGCATCACCGGCAGACGAACCGATTCGGGCGATCAGCCCGAGTTGAAGAAGAGCCGGAGTTTCCGAAAAACTGAGCATCCTGCCGGCATCGAAAAGATCGTCGGGAACAGCGATGGCGTATTTCTCCCTTGCCGCTTCGACGTCGCCGCGGCGGAACATCAGGACTGCGATACGGTCGGAAAGTTGTACCAATGGATCGTTCGCGGCGTCGAACATCGTCGGCGGATTGATTCCGACAACCGAATTCCGGCTGTGGCTCCACGCGAATCGGTAGAGCCCATCCCAATCCTGCAGCGCAGAATAAGCACCGATCAGCGGTCCGCCTTCCGCACGGTAGAGATTCGGCTTCACAAAATTGAACTCAGTTATAACAAAGGGCTTGCCGAAAATGCGGGCTGCCATCATTTCACGCGGCACCTGCGCTTTTCTGGCGATGGCGGACGTCTGCGAATAAGCATTCGGCAGCCGCCACGCCGCTTCGGGGAAGGTCGGATGGTCATGGTAACCGTGGGAATCCACCACGTCGAATTGATGCCGAAGCCGCACCAGATCAGCCTGCTCCGCTCCGTTGTTGAGGCTGGTCAGGAGTATTTTCGTTTTGATCTCATCGCGCAGGAAACGCAATTGTTCTTCCAGCGCCTTATTCTGAAGCTCATTCAGGAACTGCCGGAAGCGGCGGTCGTCTTTCCGGGCGGGAAACCCATTGTTCTTTGCCCATTGAGCATACTTTTCCCGGTAGAGCGGGGCGGCCGCCGACCAATTGAGGCTCAGCGGCTCTTCATTGACCAGGTTCAACATCCAGATCGCCGGATCCTCTTTCCAGCGGAAACCGGTATAGGGATTGCGGTGTTCCAGGAGATTGCGGCTGAATGCCTTCCAGTTATTCATAGCAGCCCGGCTGATCGGCAGCAACGCTTTCAGGCCGGCTCTTTCACAGAGCCGGAGTTCCGGAATATCGTCACCGGGTTTGAACGCGCGAGCGGAGTAGAGGTCAATGGTAGTATAGATTCCCTGTTTCGCCATCGCGAAAATGAGATAATCGAGCTTGTCGAGCCGGGCAGCGTCGAAGGTCACACTGTCCGGGGCTTCCGGATCAACGAGGAGGCCGTCGTAATGGTGAATGCGCAGACTGTTATAACCGAGTTTGCGGAAATCCGCGGCAAGCTTGTCCGCTTCCGCCTTTTCCAGATAACAGGCGGAAAAACAAATGTTGGCCCCGTAAAGGCGAATCCGTTTTCCCGGAGCCTTTTCAAAACCGAGCGTTCCGTCGGGACGGGCGATGATCGAGCCGTATCTGCCGGCGGGAGCCTCCGTATAGCGCGAGAAGTCGAGCGGGCTGCCCGCCACGATTTCCTTGGTGAATTCAAGCGGCAGCCACTCCTTTCCGGAGGCAAGCAGGACGTCGTTGTCCGCGCGGGAAAACCGGAACGGCCGGTCGGCAAGCGTGATGCCGGCAATCATCCACATGGCGTTAACGTGTTCCGGATTGAGCTGAAATTCAAGCCGGCGCGGATCGCTGCGCTTCAATGCAAAAGGAGCGGCGTAAAGTCCGACGGGCGCCGCCGGATTCTCGTGCTTCCAGGCAACTGCGGCGTTTTTGCGGGGAAACGGATTCCACCAGTTGCCGCTGTCGTCCGCAAGGGAAACCGGAATCTTCTGGAGTGAACCATCCGCGAAAGTCACATTCAAATATCCGAGCGGCTTACCGCCGGAAGGCGTCCAGGCGGAAGCATGCAGCAGGGTGACGGCACGGGCCTCGGTGTCTGACGGGAGTTCGACGGCAGCCCGGCGCTTCGCAACGGTGCGTCCCATCACAATGGCGGCCTTTCCTCCGTTTCGAGCGGGATCAATGATATTGAATGTGATGTTTTCAAGATGCACTTTGCGCTGCGTGAAGGAACGCAGGTCGTTGTTCGCCCCCTGATCACTCCAGCCGCCCCGGCCGTCGTCGGCAACGTCATCGGCAAAACCGAAATTCACAGCCTGCGAAATATCGACCGGCATGGACCGGATGGTTTCAACCGTGACGGCAAGGTCGATCCGGCTTTCGGAGAGTTTGCCGGAACCGGGGGTGCCGCAGAGCCGCAATGACAGCCGGTCGCCGCCGAATTTGCGGTTGTCCTGCACTTCGAGGGTGAAATTTCCCTTGAAACGCAGTGTAGTTCCTCCGGTGAGTACAACGGTCAGTTCTTTCGCCTCTTTGGCTCCGGCGATATACCGGTCGGTGAATTTTTCCGGCAAATCAAGCTTCCGGCCATCAACCGTCACGTCGAAAGGACCGTTGCCGGTCGGGAGGTCGAGCGAAGCGCAGAAAACGTTGATTGCCATCGGATGCGGGAATACGGCATTCACGGTAAACAGGAAACCGGACGGCTCCAGCGGAGTGATCGTTTCCGTAATCCGAATCGAATCTCCCCCGAACCACATCGTGCCGGACGCGCTTCCGCCCTGCCGTCCGATACGGGCGGCGTCCATCTCCCATTTTGCAGTCGCCCACTTGTCATTGAAACATCGGACACTCAACTCGGCGGGACCGAGTTTGAGAAAACCGTTGCTCTTCACCTGAACAACGGAAGGCAGTTCCGCCGCCGTCGCGGCGGCAGCCGCCGTGATTGCCAGAAGCAGTATCCAGAATTTTTTCATCCTGCTGATCAATCCTTAATTTCAGTTGATTATGAAATCTTTACCGTTTATATACTTCCCACACTTCTTCCCGGAAAAGCTCCGTGCTGTTTACCAGGGAAACATGGCAGTCAAAGAACAGTGCATTCGCTCTTTTGGAGTGAATGAAATGCACTCCCTCTCCAGTGAAATAGGAAGTTTCCGTTTTCCTTTTCCAGCTCCACCAAGCCAGATTCCACGGCGCTCCGGGCGGATTGGTCGACAGGTTCAGTGTTTCCGTGTGATGCAATTTTTGCGAAGGATTCACCACTTTGGGATAAAAGTGGACAAGCCAGTCCCTGGTACTCTCGCCCGGCAATCCCGTCCCGTTTTTGGCGTAAGTGTTCATATTGTAAAGGCCGTCGCCGCCTGCCGCAATCCCGATCTTCTCCGGACAGAGGCGGTTGAACGGTACTATTTCACGCTTCCCCCAGGCCAGCTTCCAGGGAGTTCCGCTTTCACGGACCGGGGAAATTCCGAAATACGGATAAAACCCGGCACATACGGAATACGAACTCCAAGACGGCATGTTAAACGGTACATCAAAGCCCCTGTTGTCGTCACTGTAAGCCATGTTCGCCATCCCGACCGACTTGAGGTTATTGGTACATTTGGTCGTCCGGGCCCTGCCGCGCGCCTGATTCAAGGCGGGAAGCAGCATGGCCGCCAGGATCGCAATAATACTTATCACAACCAGCAATTCGATAAGTGTGAAATTATTTGATAATGTCCCGAATTTTGTGAAGACAAAGATTGTTTCAAGCCATGAACTTTCTATTCATTTAAAATTGACCTCTGGATTTCCGGCAATAGTCAGCAGAAGATTCCCCAGGATTCTTTGAGGAAGAAGCGAGGGGAAATCCTTGTGAACTTGAAAAATAGAATTCCGTGTACTATTATGAGTCAGGGCAAATCAATGCTCATTGGCATACTATCCATTCTTTCACAAAATTTAGGACAAACACCCCATCATATACCAAACGGAACGTTATTCACAAAGCAGTTCATACGCGAAAACCAGATGTCCCGGATAACGCGTGGTATCGGCAATGAAGCTGCGGGAATCCCCCTGTTCGATCAGCGGAATTTCCGCAATACGGGTTCCGTCCAGATCAATCGCGTAGAGTTTTTTCGCCCGTTCCGGAAGGAGGAACGTTGACTGGGCGTGGCGCCCCAGTGGTTTACCCCCCACATAATTGGTAACCTGCGTCCGATCTGCGCTATCAAACGTCATGCCGCGCGCCAGAACATCGGAGATATGCATCAGCAGAACCTTCTGAGAATCCGCCAGCGGCTTTCCATCCATGGCGGCGGCTCCGGCCGTCACGAAAACATTCCCGTTGCGGACGGTCAGGAACGAGCCTTTCTCCTCCTCTCCGGCCGGCAGGACAAACGCCTCGTGGCGCGGCGTAACGACCCGAGCGGAGTTTGTCTTGAAATCAGTGGTAATTTCTCCATTCAGCGTCGTCAGGGTATCGCCGTCGGCAAATTGGATGCCGAGCAGCTTCTGCAATTTTTCGACTGCGCTTTCCGAATGATCACCGTTGATGATCGGTACGGACGTATGTCGCTGCTGAAGTTTTTCATCGAGGGAATAAATCGCGACCGTATCCGGGTTGAGTTCCGGCGAAAACCGACCGTTCCCTTCATGAATCACCAGTTCGGCACGCGCTACCAGAGCCAGTTCGCGCACGTCAGAGGGCACGTTGTTGTAGAGCGTCCCTGGCTTCACGGCAACGGCAATGCGCTTGAAACCGGGGGTGGCGTCCTGACGGCGGAACAGCAACACCAGCATACGCTCGGACAGCCATTTGACCGGATCATTGACCGAATCAAAACAATCGATTTCCGTATTATTGAACATCCGCTCCCGACTGTGCGAATAATCAAAATGCCAGATGCCATTCAGCCCTTTGTAGGAGGCATAAGCGCCATAGATCATCCCCTCCTCTGAACGAAAGGAATTAGGGTAAACAAAGTTCGATTCCGTCCAGAAAAGCGGCACGTTCAAATAAGATGCCAATACGCGTAAGTTCGGGTATCCACAGGCAATCATGCTCTTGTTTTTGATGACCCATTGCGGGAACTGAGGGTGATCCCAATACGGGTGATTGTCGAAAAAGCCATATTGGAATACCTGTTCCGGGAATATATTTGACGGGCCACCATTGTTCTGATCGCCAATCGGCACGCGGATGCCAAGTTCCCCACGCATAAAATTCTCCATATCGGCGAAAAATTCCCGATACACTATGCCGAGATACTTGTAATACTCCGCAAGCCGGTTTTTCGGCGTAACCATGATTTTTTTCTCATTACACCTAAATCCGTGAAATAACAGGTAAAATTAAAGTTAAAACAGAGGCAAACCTCTTGGGTTGCAGTATATTACATGAGAATACAACATAACGAATGGACTCAACCCGATAGGAGAAACGATGGCAAC